>NZ_JABLUU010000057.1:0-317 GCF_018491655.1 Komagataeibacter oboediens
GGAAGCTGATTTTCCGTGGGTCGCGTCGGTTTTTCCTTGAAGGGATAACCGGTGCGATCTGCCGTTCTTCGAGCTTTTCGATAAGCGGATCAGCGTCATAAGCCTTGTCGGCGATAAAGGTTGCAGGGTCGACTTCATCCAGCAGGGGGCCTGCTTCCGTGATGTCCGCTCTCTGCCCGGGCGTCAGGGACAGGGCGACCGCCTTTCCCGCAGCATCGACAATGGCGTGAATTTTCGAGGTCAGTCCGCCACGGGACCGCCCGATGGCCTGATCCGCGCCCCTTTTTTACGGGCACCCGCACTGTGCTGGTGAGCCC
>NZ_JABLUU010000058.1:0-217 GCF_018491655.1 Komagataeibacter oboediens
TCGGCACGGTCACGCTGCTGCTGGTGCTCAACCGGCGGCGCGGGCGGGGGATCACCGTGTTCCTCATGATGCTGTCGCTGCTGGTGTCGCTGCGCTACATCGTGTGGCGGCTGACCGCGACGGTGCAGTTCAGCAACTGGCTGCAGACGGCGCTGGCCGTGCTGCTGCTGCTGGCCGAGGCCTATGCGCTGATGACGCTGTGCCTGAGCTATTTCCA
>NZ_JABLUU010000059.1:0-204 GCF_018491655.1 Komagataeibacter oboediens
GTGCTTTGAGGAAAGGAGGGGCTTGCCCCTCCTTTTTTCATATATTTTTCATTTTCATGCACTTTTTTTGGTGCGGTTTGTAAACGGTTTGCGGGTTTAGTGGCTGTTTTCCGTTCATTTTCTGTATTTTCAGGTTGGCGTTGACAGGGTGGGGGAATATCCGTAAAAGCCCCTTCACCGGACGGCGATGCCGCTCCGGCGGGT
>NZ_JABLUU010000007.1:0-147351 GCF_018491655.1 Komagataeibacter oboediens
ACGGCGGTTCCGCAGTGTGGATAATGGCGGCAATGACGGTCTGCCCGGACCGCAGGCTTCAACGTGACCCCCCTGTCCATCTTTGTCCGCAGGCCGGTCGCCACCATCCTGCTGACAGTGGCCCTGATCATCGGGGGGGTGATCGGGTACCTGACGCTGCCGGTGGCGGACATGCCCAATGTCGATTTCCCGGTCATTCAGGTGCAGGCGCAGCAGGCCGGTGGCTCGCCAGAGGAAATCGCCAGCTCCGTCGCGGCCCCGCTTGAGCGGCATCTGGGCGCGATCGCGGACCTGACGGAAATGACATCGCAGTCATCGGCCAATCAGGCGCGGATCACACTGCAGTTCTCGCTTGACCGCGACATCAATGGCGCAGCCCGTGATGTAGAGGCCGCGCTGCAGG
Organism: Komagataeibacter oboediens; assembly: GCF_018491655.1. NCBI lineage: Bacteria > Pseudomonadati > Pseudomonadota > Alphaproteobacteria > Acetobacterales > Acetobacteraceae > Komagataeibacter > Komagataeibacter oboediens. The sequence continues at coordinate 404 of NZ_JABLUU010000007.1, forward strand.
CGGCGCATGCGGACCTGCCATCATCCCTGCGGCAGAACCCAAGCTATTCCAAGGCGAACCCAAACGGCGCGCCGGTCATGATCCTTGCGCTGACATCACGCACGCGCACTGCGCCGCAACTGTATGACCTTGCCTCCAACGTGCTGCAGCAGCACCTGTCGCAGATACAGGGCGTGGGCCAGGTTGAGATCGGGGGCAGTTCACTGCCGGCCGTCCGGGTGGAAATGAACCCGCTGGCGCTGTACAAATTCGGTATCGGGTTTGAGGATATCCGCGCGGCCCTTGCATCGGCCAACGCCCATACGCCCAAGGGCTTCATTGACCAGGGCGACCACCGTTTCGTGCTGGCGACCAATGACCAGGCGCATAACGCGCAGGCCTACCGCGACCTGATCGTGGCCTATCACGACAGCCGTCCCGTCCGGCTGGAAGACGTGGCCTATGTCCATGATGGCGTGGAGGACCTGCGCAACGCCGGGTACGTGGATGGCAAAGCCGGGGTGCTGGCCATCATCTTCGCGCAGGCGGGGGCCAACATCATCAACACCAATGACCAGATCCGCGCCAAGCTGCCGATGCTGCGCGAGGCCCTGCCGGCGGATGTGGACCTTGGCAAATTCATGGACCGGTCCACCACCATCCGCGCGGCGCTGGCCGATACACAGTTCACGCTGGTGCTGTCGGTCTGCCTTGTGGTGCTGGTGGTGCTGCTGTTCCTGCGTTCGCCCCGCATTACCATCATTCCCGCCATTGTGGTGCCGACATCCATCATCACCACCTTTGGCGTCATGCGGCTGCTGGGATATTCGATCGACAATCTTTCGCTGATGGCGCTGACCATTTCCACCGGCTTCGTGGTGGATGACGCCATCGTGGTGGTGGAAAACATCAGTCGTCACATGGAAGCGGGCATGGACCGCCTGCAGGCCACCCTGCTGGGCACGCGCGAGGTGGCGTTCACGGTCATGTCCATCACGGTATCGCTGATTGCGGTATTCCTGCCCATCCTGCTGCTCAGTGGTGTGGCGGGGCGGCTGTTCCATGAATTCGCCATGACGATGTCGATCACCATTGTCGTCTCCATGGGGCTGTCGCTGTCGCTGACCCCCATGATGACGGCCCACCTGCTGCGCCAGCATGAAGTGCCCCGGTCCACCGGTGTGTTCGGGCGCATCGGCATGTGGCTGGAAACCGGCATCAATGCAACCCAGCAGGGATATGCCCGTTCGCTGGAATGGGCGATCACGCACCGCCGGATCACCATCCTGTCCCTGCCCGTGACCATTGCCATCATGGTCGGCCTGTTCATCAAGATGCCCAAGAGCCTGTTTCCCGAATCAGACACCGGCATGTTGATGGGCCACCTGATGGGCGACCAGTCCATTTCGTTCCAGGCCATGCAGGGCAAGATCGCCACCACGCAGCAGGCCGTCCTTGCGGATCGGGATGTCGTCCATGTCATGGGCTTCATGGGGGGGCGCGGCAGTTCCAACCAGGCCAACATGTTCGTGACCCTGAAGGACAAGTCGTTACGCAACGATACGCCCGCGCAGACCATTGCCCGCATTACGCGCCGGCTGCGCAACATGACGGGGGCGACCTTCTATATGTCCGCGCCCGGGCAGTTGCGCATTGGCGGACGGCAGAGCAATGCGGCCTACCAGTATTCGCTTCACTCCGATTCCTCGAAAGATCTGTACAAATGGACGCCGCTGCTGGTCACCGCGCTGCAGAAACATCCCGAACTGTCCGACATTTCATCGGACGTGCTGCAGGGCGGCTCGGCGCTGGATGTGCAGATCGACCGTGATACCGCAAGCCGCCTGAACATCACGCCACAGCTTGTGTCCAATACGCTGTATGACGCCTATGGGCAGCGTTCGGCCTCGGTCATCTACAATTCCCTCAACCAGTACCGCGTGGTCATGGAAGTCGAGCCGCGTTTCTGGCAGGACCCCACGACACTCAAGCAGGTGTGGGTCAGTGTTGCCGGCGGCACGGCAGGGGGCGGTACGCAGTCCAACACCATCCGGGTCAAGACCGATACGGGCACCACGCAATCGCAGCTGAGCGAACAGTCCTTCCGCAACCAGATCGCCAATACGCTGGCGGGCGGGAACAGCACCTCCACCGGGTCCGCCGTTTCCACCAGTTCGGAATCCATGGTGCCGCTGACGCTGGTTTCCGTGCTGAAACCCACCAAGACAGCGCTGAGCATCAATCATGACGGCCAGTCGGTGTCCACCACGGTTTCGTTCAACCTGAGCAATGGTGTCCCGCTGAGCCAGGCGGTGCAGATCATCAATGAAGAGACCGTGCGCCTGCACATGCCCGCCAATATTCAGGGCAATTTTGCCGGCAACGCGGCGCAGTTCCAGAAATCGGTCAACAATGAACCGCTGCTGATCCTTGCGGCCCTTGCCGCGGTGTACATGACGCTGGGCATCCTGTACGAAAGCTACGTGCATCCCCTTACCATCCTGTCCACCCTGCCTTCGGCCGGGGTGGGGGCGCTGCTGGCGCTGCAGTTTTTTGGTGAGGCATTTTCCCTGATCGCCATGATCGGGGTGATCCTGCTGATCGGCATCGTCAAGAAAAACGCCATCATGCTGGTGGATTTCGCCATCACCGCCGAACGTGACGAAGGCCATACCGCGCTGGAGGCGATCCGTACCGCCTGCCTGCTGCGCTTCCGCCCGATCATGATGACCACCTTTGCCGCCGCCCTGGGCGCGCTGCCCCTGATATTCGGCCACGGCTACGGTTCCGAACTGCGCCGCCCGCTAGGCATTGCGATTGTGGGCGGGCTGATCGTCAGCCAGGCGCTTACCCTTTACACAACACCGGTTGTCTATCTCTATCTCGACCATCTGGGGGTAGCCTGCCGCACGCAATTCAACCGGCTGTATGGACGGCTGTCCCGACGCCATCGTCTTTCCCACCAGCAGGATTCCTGATCCGGATGACACCTTTCCCGCCATCCCCCGCCCGCGCCGCCATCCGTCCATCTTCCACCGCCCGCCGTTCCGCGCGCCTTGCACTGGCGGCCCTGCCGCTTCTGGCGTTGGCGGGATGCATGGTCGGGCCGAAATACCACCGTCCTGCCGCCATCGTTTCCCCCCGTTTCAAGGAACTGCGCCCCGAACCGGGATGGGAAATGGCCAACCCGAAGCTGGCGGAACTGCCCAAGCATGACTGGTGGACCATCTATAACGATCCCGTCCTGAACGGTCTGGAATCGCAGGTTGCGATTTCCAACCAGAACATCAAGGAATACGAAGCCAGTTACCGTAACGCCCGCGCCCTGATCGACAGCGTGCGCGCGCAGCTTTTCCCGACCATAAGCGGCAGCCTGGGCTTTGACCGTGACGGACATGGCGCGGGTTCGCTGTCCTCGTCAGGCAGCAACTATGCAAAGGCGGGTTCGACCTACAACACGTATGACATCGGTCCCAGCGCCAGCTGGGATCTGGACATATGGGGCAAGATCCGGCGGCAGGTGCAGGAACAGGTGACTGCGGCGCAGGCCAGTGCCGCCGACCTGGCCAATGCCACGCTGTCGTATCAGGCACAGCTGGCGACGGCCTATTTCAACATGCGCTACCAGGACAGCCTGACGGACCTGCTGCAGCGTTATGTCAATTTCAACGAACAGGCACTACGGATCACCCAGAACCAGTTTGACGCCGGCACAGCCGATCCCACCGCCGTCCTTCAGGCGCGCACGACGCTGGAACAGAACCGTGCATCACTGATACAGGCGGGGATCAACCGCGCACAGTACGAACATGCGATTGCCGTGCTGATTGGCAAGCCGCCCGCCGATGTCACCATCGCCCCGGCGCCGCTTTCGCGCACGGTGCCGCCCATTCCGGTCTCGGTGCCGGCCGACCTGTTGCAGCGCCGCCCCGACATTGCCGCGGCCGAGCGCACGATGGAGCAGTACAACGCCATGATTGGCGCGGACATGGCCGCGTTCTATCCGGACATCACCATCAACGCCAGCTATGAACAGAGCGGCGGCGACCCGGTAACCTCCCTCATGTCAGCAATGAACCGCGTCTGGTCACTGGGGGCATCCGCAACCGAAATCCTGTTTGAAGGCGGGTCGCGCACTGCCGCCGTGCATGAAGCCAATGCCCAGTACGACAATGCTGTCGCCACCTACCGCCAGACCGTATTGACGGCATTGCAGAACACGGAAGATCAGCTGTCCAACCTACGCATCCTGGCCCAGCAGTCCGTGCAGCAGCAGAAGGCGCTGGATTTTGCCAACCGCACGGTCGAAGTCTCGCTGAACCAGTACCGGGCTGGAACGGAAATCTATACGACCGTGATCACCAACGAGAACTCGGCCCTGAGCGATGCCGAAACCCTGCTGGGGATCCAGCAGCAGCGCATGGTGGACAGTGTCAGCCTGGTGCAGGCGCTGGGCGGCGGATGGGATGCGTCACGCCTGCCATCGAAAAACTCGTTGCAGAAGGACAACCCCCTGCTGCCGTCCTTCATTCAGAAGGACACCAACAAATAGGACAGAAAAAAGCCCCTGCACCAATGGTGACAGGGGCCTTTTTATGGGTAGCGGGTTACTGGTTGAAAAGCGATCTGGCCGAGAGGAGCACGATCAGAACCACAATCACAAATGCCAGAATGGCAACAAAGAACAGTATTTTTGCCATTCCTGCCGAAACGGCGGAAATGCCACTGAAGCCAAACAGCCCGGCGACCAGTGATACAATCAAAAAAAACAGCGCCAGTTTCAGCATGGCATTTTTCCCTGCAAATCAGTCATGCTGCCCCAACGCGGCAGCACCATATATGTTGCCTTCAGCCCCGGCGCCGCAGGAAGACGCTTGCCAGAAAACCCAGCACGGACGCCCCCACCAGCGCAAACAGCGGGCGATCCGCCGTCACGTCACGCACGGTATCCAGAATTTCGCCCATGCCCCGCTGGGCTACGCCGCTTGCGCCCTGCAGGCGCGCGGATAGCGGGGTGCCGGCATCCCCGACAAAGCCATCCAGACCATCCTGAAGCCGGCCAATACCTTCTTCCAGATGCGCTTCAAAATTGGGGGGATTTGTCATGTTCCGTATTCCCTTGCTTGCCATAGGGGAGACGCGAAAGCCCGTCCCCCACTGCCCTATGCCTTCATGCCTGCAGGCAACAGACCCGTTGGTGCAGACTTATCATATCTCCGATGCCTGCCAATAGGCCGCATCCGCGCCCGGATCATCCTCACCCGCAATCAGCCGGCGCATGCGCTCGGCCATGGCACGCATTGCCGGGGCGGTATGATCGCGTGGGCGTGGCCCAACGGTGAAATCACCCCGCAGCCCGGCCGGATGCCCCTCCAGAATGATGATCCGGTCCGCAAGGATCAGGGCTTCGTCCAGATCATGGGTCACGAACAGTACGGTCCCCTGCCGCCGGGCATGGATCCGCAGCAGTTCGTCCTGCAGGGCACTGCGCGTAATGGCGTCCAGCGCGCCGAATGGTTCGTCCATCAGCAGCAGGTCCGGTTCGACCGTCAGTGCCCGCGCCACCCCCACGCGCTGGCGCTGTCCACCCGAAAGCTGGCGTGGCCACCGCTCCGCCATGTCCGCAAGCCCGACGAGATCCAGCGCCGCCATGGCCCGTTCCCGCCGCTGCAGCCGTGTCAGGCCCAGCCCCTCCAGCCCCAGTTCCACATTCCGCCGCACACTGCGCCACGGCATGAGCTTGGCATCCTGAAACACCATGGCCGCCGGACGATGGGCCGCCGTCGGGGACGGATGGAGGCTGACCGTGCCCTCGCTGGGGCGTATCAGCCCCATGATGACGCGCAGCAACGTGGATTTGCCAACACCCGATGGCCCCAGCACCGCGACGAATTCACCCCGCCTGATGTCCAGATTCACATGTCGGAGGATGAAGCTGCGCCCATGGTCATGTGACAGGCCGATATTTTCCAGCCTGACCACCACATCACCCGGGACCGCGGCTGTCGTGATATTATCCATAACCACCGCGTTCATCCCTGCCACCCCAGCAGCCGCCTGCGCACCGCCATGAAGACCGTGTCAGTCAGGGCATAGAGCAGCGCCATGGTCAGCATGTAGACCACCACAAGGTCGGTCGCCAGCAGGCTGGACGCCTGCATCATCCGCGCGCCAATTCCCGGCACGCCAAACAGTTCGGCCGCGACAACCGACATCCATGCCTGCCCCAGCCCCGTGCGCAGCCCCGCCAGCACACCGGGGGCCGAGGCCGGAATGACAACCGTGCGCAGCCGCGCCCAGAACCCGCCATGACCAAAGGAGGCGGCGACTTCATACAGGTCCGGGTCGATGGCCTGCACGGCCCCGTACGCAGCATAGAAATTGATCCAGAAAACCGAAATGGCGATCACGAAGGTGGCCCCGGCGGTATCCAGCCCGAACCACAGGATGGCGAATGGCACCCATGCCAGACCCGGTATGGGCCGCAATACCCGCACGACACCGGACAGCAGTCCGTCCAGCAGGAACACTGTCCCGCATAACAGGCCGATGAGCGTGCCCAGCAACGAACCGATGACCAGCCCCATCAGGTAATGGGTCAGGCTGTCGCGAATGGCCTGAACCCATGCGCCGCTACGCACTTCCCCCAGCCATGCCGGGCCAAGACTGCTCGGCGCGGGCACCAGCCCGGATGGCACCCAGCCCAGCCGGATTACCGCTTCCCATCCCCCAAACAGCACGACAAGGCCCACCGCGCCCAGCAGCGGGCGCATCCAGACGGAACGGGTCAGCGTCATTGGGCAATCTGCCGGTAACTCTCGAGGTCAAACAGCGCGGCCACGGGTTCCGCCTTGTGCAGCAGGCCACTCTGCACCTCAAAATCCTGCAGCTTGCCGACCGCATCCACGATGCTGGCGGGATCGGATACGTAATTGGAGGCCGAAACCTTCAGTGCCTCAATGATGATGTCTCTGGGCAGCATGCCACCGCCCAGCGCCTGCTGCACATAGGGTTCCGCCTGTTCCGGATCCGTGGCCAGCAGGTGCGTCGCCTTGACGAAGCTGGTCAGGAACGCGGTCTTCCACGCCGCACGGTCTGGCGCATCCTCGTTGACGATTGCCAGCACGGAACCCGGCTGGCCCGGCATGAGGTCATGCCCCGACGCCAGCACCCGCATGCCGGGCATACGATGGCGGATAATGGTCAGCGCCGGTTCACGCAGGATGGCGCCATCCACCGCGCCTGCCAGAAACGCCTGCTGGGCGGCATCGATATCAATGCCGACAATATCCGCCACATCGGCAGGTTCCAGCCCGTTCCGGGCCTTGAGCCAGTAGCGCAGCAACGTATCGGGCACGGACCCGAGCGGCTGGGCCGCGATCTTGGGCTTATGGCCTGCCTTCGTGGCGAAATCCGCAAAATGCTGACGCAGTGCATCGGGTGTCAGGGCAACGGGCTGTTCCGGCAGGTCGGCGGCTAGCGCCCCGCGGGAGACTACTTCCAGTTCCTCCGTTGCCGCACTCGCGACAACCTTCACATCCGCACCATGCGCCCGGGCCTGCAGCAGGGGCAGCACGCCCGCCACATAGGCATCAATCTTGCCCGATACCAGTGCCTGAATGGCCTGTGGGCCGGACTGGAAGCGGACCAGTTGCATGTCGATCCCAGCATCCCGCGCCCAGTTCTTGCCCTGCATGACAAACAGCGGCGCCGAACCAATGACCGGAATATACCCCACGCGCACCGTTGCCGCGTGAACACTGCCGCACAGACCGATCATGGCGGTCACGGCATAAAGCCCACGGCGTATGGCACGCCCCAAAACTGATCCTGTCATGGCTGAAGCCCTGTCTACTGCGCAGGCCCGATCCTGCGTATCAATGTGATATCGAAATATACATAATCGCGATTGAATATCTATATAACGATGAAAAAATGTTGGATTCCATGGCGACATAAAAAAACCCGGCCAGAGGCCGGGCTTTTTCACGCAGGAACCGAAGTCCCTCAGGCTGCCAGGTGATCTTCCTGGTTGGCTTCGGGGCGCGGACCACTGTCCTTGCCCTTTGCCGACACATCGCGATCAACCAGTTCGATCACAGCCATATCGGCCGCATCACCGTGGCGCATGCCGGCACGCAGCACGCGGGTGTAACCACCCTGACGCGCCTTGTAACGGTCAGCCACCGTGTCGAACAGCTTGGACACGATCTTGTCGTCACGCAGCTGGGCGAAAGCCTGACGGCGGGCGTGCAGGTTGCCACGCTTGCCAAGGGTGATCAGCTTTTCCACAACCGGGCGCAGCTCTTTCGCCTTGGGCAGCGTGGTGGTGATCTGTTCGTGCTTGATCAGGGCGACAGCCATGTTGCGAAACATGGCCAGTCGATGGGACGAGGTAACGCCGAGCTTACGGCCGGCAACACCGTGACGCATGATGTAATTTCCTGTTTTATCCGGTTCGGAGGATCAGAACGGCTCGTCGAGCCTCTTCGCCAGATCTTCGATATTTTCCGGCGGCCAGGCCGGGACATTCATACCCAGTGAAAGCCCCATGGCGGTCAGGACTTCCTTGATCTCGTTGAGCGACTTGCGGCCGAAATTCGGGGTGCGCAGCATCTCCTGCTCGGTCTTCTGAACCAGATCACCGATATAGACGATGTTGTCGTTCTTCAGGCAGTTCGCGCTACGGACCGACAGTTCCAGTTCGTCAACCTTGCGCAGCAGGTTACGGTTGAACGGCAGGTCATCCTGCGGCTCTTCCGTACGCACGGTGCGCGGTTCATCGAAGTTGATGAACAGCTGAAGCTGATCCTGAAGGATACGCGCGGCAAGCGCCACGGCATCTTCCGGCGTTACGGCGCCATTTGTCTCGACCGTCAGCAGCAGGCGGTCGTAATCGGTGACCTGACCCACGCGGGTCTGCTCCACCTTGTAGGACACGCGCCGCACGGGCGAGTAGATGGCATCAACCGGGATCAGGCCAATCGGCGCGTCTTCCGGGCGGTTTGCCGCCGCGGGGACATAGCCCTTGCCCATGTTCACGGTGAATTCCATCCCGAACTTCACCCCTTCGTCCAGGGTGCAGATTACCAGATCGGGGTTCATGACTTCGATATCATGACCGGTCTGGATCTGTCCGGCACGCACTTCGCCCGGCCCCGTGGCCGTCAGCACCATGCGCTTGGGTCCCTCACCATGCATCCGCAGTGCGAGCTGCTTGATGTTGAGGACGATGTCGGTCACGTCTTCACGAACACCCGCCACCGACGAGAATTCATGCAGCACGCCGTCAATCTGGATTGCCGTAACCGCAGCCCCCTGCAGGGACGACAGCAGAACCCGACGGATCGCATTGCCCAGCGTCATGCCGAAACCGCGTTCCAGCGGTTCGGCCACGACGGTCGCAATACGTGAAGGTTCCGCCCCCGGTTCGACTTCCAGCTTTTCCGGCTTGATCAGGGATTGCCAGTTTTTCTGGAGGACCAAGGTAATGGCCTTTCAAGACTGTTCTGCCACCAGGTCCGGTAACAGATGGTACCCCGCATGGGGGCACCGGAATGACAATCTTCCCCCGCATGCGGGGGAATACGACTAAGCAGAATGCGGTTCAGACGCGACGACGCTTGCGCGGACGGCAGCCGTTGTGCGGAACCGGCGTCATGTCACGGATGGCCGTGATCGAGAAACCGACTGCCTGCAGGGCACGCAGTGCGCTTTCACGCCCCGACCCCGGACCGGAAACCTCGATTTCCAGCGTTTCCATGCCGTGTTCACGCGCCTTGCGGCCCGCGTCTTCGGCAGCAACCTGCGCCGCATACGGCGTGGACTTGCGCGATCCCTTGAAGCCCTGGGCACCTGCGGACGACCAGGCAATTGCATTGCCCTGCGCATCCGAAATGGTGATCATGGTGTTGTTGAAGGTGGACAGCACATGCGCCACACCGGAAATGATGTTTTTCCGCTCTTTCTTGCGAATACGCGGAGCCGCAGCTTTCGCCATAGTTTTCTCGATCCTGTCAGTTCAAACGGCGCATGGGGCGGGCGGCCACCATGCTTACATACCGGGCAATCCGCTGATTAGCGGGTTGCCTTCTTCTTGCCCGCAATAGCCACGGCCTTACCCTTACGGGTACGGGCGTTGGTATGAGTCCGCTGACCATGGACAGGCAGCCCACGCCGGTGACGCAGACCACGGTAGCAGCCAAGATCCATCAGACGCTTGATGTTCATCGCCACTTCGCGGCGCAGATCACCTTCCACGCGATACTTGCTGTCGATCAGTTCACGGATCTTGCCGATCTCGTCATCAGACAGCTCGTTCACGCGCCGCTCAGCCGGGATTGCCAGCTGGTCGCAGATCGCCTGGGCCTTGGTAGCCCCGATACCATAGATATAACGCAGGCCAATGGTGACCCGTTTGTTGGTTGGGATGTTCACGCCGGCAATACGTGCCACGCCACTTACTCCTCGTCCGCCCTGCTTCAGGGCACTAACTATCAGGCAGGGCTGCTTCACACCACCTGCCCGATTGGCAGGAGCGCCGTGAACATACCGGTTTCGAAACCGGCCAACCCCATCATCATTCATTCCGGCCATACGAGCCGTGCCATCATGGCCGACTCATACGACGCTCATACCTTGAGGGCGCGCAATATACTGCTGCCCCCATGCGAGTCAATTATTTTGCATCACTTCTTCGTGATACGATCGATAACAGCGAAGACTTCCTTGGTCACTGCATCGATGTCCGCCATCCCGTCAACACGGTACAGCCGCTTCTTTTCCTCGTAATACGGCAGGATCGGTGCGGTCTGTTCACGGTAGGCCTTCAGGCGCGCGGCCACGGTGTCCCGCCGGTCATCTTCCCGGCGAATGAACTCATGTCCGCCACAGACATCACATGTGCCTGCCACCTTCGGCTTCTTGAACAGATCGTTATATCCCGCGCCGCACTTGGCGCAGGTGTAACGTCCCGCAATACGGTCCGCCAGGGCGTTCTCATCAACATCCAGCAGCAGCACGGCGTCGATATGCTGGCCACTGCGCGTCAGCATCTGGTCCAGCGCCTCTGCCTGTGCCCGCGTGCGCGGGAAGCCATCCAGGATGAACCCCTTCGCACAGTCAGGCTGGCGGATGCGGTTTTCGATCATGGCAATGATCAGGTCATCCGGCACAAGCCTGCCTTCTGCCATGATGGTCTTGACCTTCTGCCCCAGCGGGCTTCCGGCCGCGACTTCCGCACGCAGCATGTCACCCGTCGAGATCTGGGCGATTCCATACCGTTCTTCCAGCCGCTTTGACTGGGTGCCCTTACCGGCACCCGGCGGACCAAGAAAGATAATATTCACCGCATTCTGCCCTTTCTGCCCCGTCCCCGGCGCATAAGTCCCTGATACTGGTGCGCAACCAGATGCGACTGCACCTGCGTCACCGTATCGATCGTCACCGTCACGATAATGATCAGACTCGTGCCGCCAAAATAGAAAGGCACGTTGTAATGGCTGATCAGGATCTGCGGCAACAGGCAGACCGCGACAAGATAGAGCGCGCCAATGGTCGTGATGCGCGTCAGGATCCGGTCAAAGAAGGCTGCGGTATTCGCACCAGGACGGATACCCGGCACAAAGCCACCCTGCTTGCGCAGGTTCTCCGCCGTTTCCTGAGGGTTGAAGGTAACCGCCGCATAGAAATAGGAGAAGAAGACAATCATCGCGGCATAGAACAGCATGTATAACGGCTGTCCCTGCCCCAGTTCCTGTCCCAGGAAGGAAAGCCAGCCCGGCATGGAACTATTGTTTACGAATCCGGCAATCGTAACGGGAATCAGCAACACGGATGACGCGAAAATGGGCGGAATCGACCCCGCCGTATTTACCTTCAGCGGCATGTGGGTCGAATCGCCCCCGAACATGCGCTGTCCGACCTGTCGCTTCGGGTACTGGATCACCACACGTCGCTGCGCCAGTTCCATGAACACGATGAAGGCGATCGTCACGGCTGCCAGCACCAGGAAGACCAGCACAAAGAACGGCGAAAGCGCGCCCGTGTAGCCAAGCTGGAACAGGCTCGCCAGTGCATTGGGCAGGTTCGCCACGATACCGGCAAAGATGATCAGCGAGATACCGTTCCCGACCCCCCGCGACGTGATCTGCTCACCCAGCCACATCAGGAACATGGTCCCGCCTACAAGGGTCAGCACACATGACACGATGAAGAAAAGACCGGGAGAGACGACCGCAGATCCGGCCTCGGTATGCATGTTCTCCAGCCCGATGGCGATTCCATAAGCCTGGAACAGCGCAATCACCACCGTCAGGTAACGGGTATATTCGTTCAGCTTGCGCCGTCCGCCTTCCCCTTCCTTCTTGAGGGCCTCTAGGGAAGGAATCGCTGCCGACATGAGCTGTACGATGATCGAGGCACTGATATAGGGCATGATGTTCAGTGCAAACACGGTCATACGCCCCAGCGCACCACCGGTAAACATATCGAACATGCCCAGAATCCCGCCCTGATGCCGGGCCAGAAGCTGCCCCATCACCGTCGCATCGACGCCAGGAACGGGGATATAGGTGCCAATCCGATATACGATCAACGCACCCAGCGTGAACCAGATACGCTTTTTCAGCTCCGTTGCATTGGCAAAGGAATTGAAATTCAGATTGGCAGCCAACTGTTCGGCCGCGGAGGCCATGCGCCCATCCTTTCACAAGAACAGCGCCACCGCTGGAAGCGGGACGCTGTCATGATAAAAAAAACCGCAAAAAGTAATAAAGCGATGCGCCCGCCGAGTGCAAGCAGCATCGCTTTTATTATGCTCCGGGTACAGAACGTGCCTGCTCCCGGGACCGGTCATTCCGCGGCAGGAGCCTGCTGCTTCTGCGCCTTGACCTGCACCTTTCCGCCTGCCTTTTCGACAGCGGCGACGGCACCAGCCGAAGCACCCGACACTTCAATGGTGACGGCATGCTTCAGTTCACCGTCCGCCAGAAGGCGGATACCGGCGAAACGACCGGAACCAACCAGACCAGCCTTGGTCAGGGTTTCTTCCGTCACGACAGCGTTGGCATCGACCTTGCCTGCCGCGATCGCCTTGTCCAGCACGCCCAGATTCACGATCGCATATTCCTTGCGGAAGATGTTCTTGAATCCACGCTTGGGCAGCCGGCGATAGATCGGCAGCTGGCCGCCTTCAAAACCGTTCAGGGACACACCGGAACGCGCCTTCTGACCCTTCACACCCTTGCCCGACGTCTTGCCCTTGCCAGAGCCGATGCCGCGACCAAGACGCTTCTTGGTATAGCGCGCGCCTTCGTTGTCACGAAGTTCGTTCAGGTTCATCTCAATCCTCCACCTTGATCAGGTGGGACACCTTGCGGATCATACCGCGAACCGAAGGAGTGTCCTCCAATTCACGCGTACGACCAATCTTGTTCAGGCCGAGGCCAATTAGCGTAGCCTGCTGACCCGGCTTCTGTCCGTTCCCGGAATGCACCTGGGTGACGCGCACTTTTGCCTTGGTATCAGACATCGGCCGTGGCCTCCGTCGTTACCGCAGCCTCACGGCGCCCCAGAATGTCCGAAACCTTCTTGCCACGGCGGTTGGCAACCGAACGCGGGCTGGCGCAACGCTCCAGCGCGGCAAACGTTGCCTTCACCATGTTATGCGGGTTCCGGGTCCCGAGGGACTTCGCCACCACGTCATTGATGCCCAGGCTTTCAAACACTGCGCGCATCGGACCACCGGCAATGATGCCCGTGCCCGCATCAGCGGAGCGCAGAACAACCTTACCCGCACCAAAGTGACCGGCCACATCGTGATGCAGCGTACGGCCTTCCTTCATCGGAACGCGGATCATGGTCCGCTTGGCGCGATCGGTCGCCTTGCGGATCGCCTCGGGAACTTCACGGGCCTTGCCCGCACCGAACCCAACACGACCCTTCTGGTCACCAACAACAACCAGGGCTGCGAATGCAAAGCGACGACCGCCCTTTACCACCTTCGCAACACGGTTGATCGTGACCAGCTTGTCGACCAGATCATCGCCTTCGCGGTCGCGATCGCGACCACCCCGGCCGCCTTCTCTCGGTTCACGTGCCATTATGCGTGACCCTTTCGTCAGAACGAGAGACCGCCCTCACGGGCAGCCTCCGCCAGGGCCTTGATACGCCCATGATAGAGATACGCGCCGCGGTCGAAAACGACCTTCGACACACCTGCAGCCACCGCACGCTCCGCCAGAAGCTTGCCGACTGCGCCCGCTGCCTTGACGTCCGTACCACCCTTGAGGGTCGTACGCAGGTCCTTGTCCAGGCTTGACGCTGCGGCGAGGGTCCGGCCAGCAGCATCGTCGATCACCTGCGCGTAGATGTTCTTGCCCGAACGGAACACCGACAGACGCGGACGGCCACCGCTCTTGCGGCGAAGCTGGAAACGCAGGCGCTGACGCCGCCGTTCCCGCAGATCCTTCTGCGTGCTCATTATTTCTTCTTACCTTCCTTGCGACGGATGGTTTCCGTTTCATAACGGACACCCTTGCCCTTGTAGGGCTCGGGCTTGCGGAAGCTGCGGATGTCCAGTGCGACCTGACCAACGCGCTGCTTGTCAATGCCTTCGACCGTGACCGCTGTAGGACGCGGGGTCGTGATCTTGATCCCTTCGGGAATCGCATAGACGATGTCATGCGAATAACCAAGGTTCATGACCAGGTTCTTACCCTGCACCGCGGCACGATAACCTGTCCCGGAGATTTCCAGCGTCTTGGAAAATCCTTCGGACACACCCTTGACCATACCCGCGATCAGAGAACGGGTTGTTCCCCACATCATGCGGGCCTGTGCCTGGGTGTCGACCGGCTTGACGGCAACCTTGCCATCCGCAACATCAACCGAAACGTGGCTGGACAGCGGCAGCTTGAGTTCACCCAGCTTGCCTTTTGCCGTCAGCACACCGTCAGCAATGGAAACCTGAACGCCCGACGGTAATTCGACGGGATATTTGCCCACTCGCGACATTTATCCCTCCTTAGAATACACGACAGAGGACTTCACCGCCAACATTGGCAGCGCGGGCCTCCGCATCGGACAGAACACCGCGCGGCGTCGACAGGATCGACACGCCCAGCCCGGCATACACACGCGGCAGTTCCTTGATCTTGGAATAGACGCGGCGCCCCGGCTTGGACACACGGTGGATTTCTTTAATGACCGGCTCACCATCGAGGTACTTCAGCTCGATGCGCAGCTGGGCCACACCTTTACGCAGTTCCTCGCGGGAGAAACCACGGATATATCCCTCGCGGCGCAGGGCCTCGAGAACACTGGCGCGCAGCTTGGAAGCCGGCGCCACGCATGCAGCATGCCGTGCACGCTGCGCATTGCGGATCCGGGTGAGCAGATCACCCAAAGGATCAGAAAGTGACATCGTTCCCTGCCCTTACCAGCTCGATTTGACCATGCCCGGGATCTGACCATTGGAGGCCAGGTCACGCAGGGCGATACGGCAGAGTTCGAACTTTCTGTAATTGGCGCGGGGACGTCCCGTCAGCTTACAGCGCAGACGCACGCGAACGCGCGAACCATTGCGAGGAAGTTCAGCAAGCTTGAGCGATGCATCAAATCGATCTTCAACCGGCAGAGACCGGTCCATGATGATGTTCTTCAATGCAGTCCGCTTAGCCCGGTCCCGGTTTGCCATGCGCTCGCGCTTGGCATTCCGGTTAACGGCGGAAATTTTGGCCATGCCTTGTTTTACCCTCCGGAACCTGTTGGGCCAGTCCCAACGGTTTTCCAAACAACGTGTGTATTAGGTCTTCTGGACTTCAGACGGAAGCCCTTTCGCTACATTTTTATGCAGCGAAGGGCAGATCAAACGCCTTGAGCAGAGCCTTTGCTTCCGCATCCGTCTTCGCGGTGGTCACGAAGATGATGTCCATGCCACGGATTTCGTCGACTTTGTCGTATTCGATTTCCGGGAAGACAATCTGTTCCTTCAGGCCCATCGCAAAGTTGCCACGCCCGTCGAAACCCTTGTTCGCCGGCAGCCCGCGGAAATCACGCACGCGCGGCAGGGCGATCGTCACGAAACGATCCAGGAACTCGAACATCTGCGCACGACGCAGCGTCACCTTGCACCCGATCGGCAGCCCTTCACGGATCTTGAAACCGGCGATGGCCTTCTTGGCCACGGTCTTGACCGGCTTCTGACCTGCGATCAGGGTCATTTCCTTGACGGCGGCATCCAGCTTCTTCTGGTCACCGGCAGCTTCGCCCACGCCCATGTTCAGGACAATCTTCTCAAGACGCGGAACCTGCATCTCGTTCTTGTACCCGAACTGCTCACGCAGCTTCGCGCGCAGCTCTTCCTGGTAGCGCTTCTGCATGCGCGGCACAGGGCGGGCTTCGTTCACTTCAGACATACCCGCCTCCTCAGCCTTCGATAACTTCGCCGGTCGCCTTGGCGACACGAACCTTGCGACCATCTTCCAGAACGCGGAAACCGACCTTCGTCGGGTCACCGCTCTTGGGATCGATCAGCTTCAGGTTGGACAGGTGAACCGGCATTTCCTTCTGGACAATGCCACCCTGCTCACCCATGCGGGAAGGACGGGTATGACGCTTTGCAATCGCCACGCCGCGCACGACAGCCTTGTTGGCTGCGGGCAGGACTGTAACAACCTCGCCACGGGTTCCCTTGGAACCACCGGTGGTGACCAGAACCTGGTCACCCTTCTTGATACGAGCAGCCATTACAGCACCTCCGGTGCCAGCGAGATGATCTTCATGAACTTGCGCGCACGCAGTTCGCGTACGACCGGGCCAAAGATACGGGTACCAATCGGCTCCTGCTGCTTGTTGATCAGCACGGCCGCATTGCGGTCGAAGCGGATGGCGCTGCCATCGGCGCGACGCACGGGGTAAGAGGTGCGAACGATCACCGCCTGGTGCACATCGCCCTTCTTGACCTTACCGCGGGGAATGGCCTCCTTGACGGACACGACAATCACGTCGCCGACCGAGGCAGTCTTCCGCTTGGAACCGCCCAGCACCTTGATGCACTGCACCTGACGGGCGCCGGAATTGTCGGCCACGTCAAGGTTGGTCTCGGGATGGATCATGGTCTATGCCCTTCTTTACGCCTGCGTACCAGACGTGGCACCGGTGGCAGCCGCAAGTGGCTGACCATTCCGGACAACGACAGTCCAGGTCTTGCGGCGGGAAATCGGCTTGCATTCTTCAATGCGTACCGTGTCGCCCACCTTGCATTCATTCAAGCCGTCATGCGCCGCATACTTTTTCGAGCGACGAATGAACTTCTTATACAACGGATGGATAACGCGACGATCGACAAGAACCGTTACGGTCTTGTCCATCTTGTCGCTGGTTACCCGTCCGGTCAGGACGCGCCTTGGCATCGCCCGTCTCCCTTCAGGACTTTACTGCCGGCGCGTGGCCAGCGGAACTCTTCTTCACAACCTCGGTTGCAACAGTCTTCACACGCGCGATTTCACGACGAACCTCGCGCATGCGGGACTGCCCCTCGGTCTGACCGGTCGCGTGCTGAAACCGAAGATTGAACTGCTCGCGCTTCAGATCGATGAGAAGCGTATCCAGTTCTTCAACAGTCTTGGCACGCAGATCGGCCGGCTTTGTTGCCTTTGCCATCTCACGCCTCTCCGATACGGGTCACGAACTTCGTCTTGATCGGCAGCTTTGCCGCGCCAAGAGCCAGCGCTTCACGCGCGACTTCCGGCGGCACGCCTTCGATCTCGAACAGGATTCGACCCGGCTTCACACGAGCCACCCAA
Source organism: Komagataeibacter oboediens (assembly GCF_018491655.1). Taxonomy (NCBI): domain Bacteria; kingdom Pseudomonadati; phylum Pseudomonadota; class Alphaproteobacteria; order Acetobacterales; family Acetobacteraceae; genus Komagataeibacter; species Komagataeibacter oboediens. Next base: position 18,190 of record NZ_JABLUU010000007.1, read on the forward strand.
TATTCGGGCGACCCCTTGCCGGACCCCATACGCACTTCTGCGGGCTTTGTCGAGACCGGAAGATCAGGGAAAATCCGAATCCAGACACGACCGGCACGTTTCATGGCGCGGGTAATGGCACGACGGGCAGCCTCAATCTGGCGGGCAGTGATCCGTTCAGGCTGCAGCGCCTTCAGGCCAAAAGCCCCAAAATTCAGGGTTGTGCCACCCTTGGCCAACCCATGAATACGCCCCTTGTGGGCCTTGCGGTACTTTGTCCGCTTGGGAGAAAGCATTTTCTAAATCCTCACGCGCCGCCTGGCGCATCTAGGTCCATTGGACCCCGCAATTAGCGCTGCGGGGCCTGTTCGGCGGCGCGACGGTCCTGCGCCAGCGGATCATGGGCAAGAATCTCACCCTTGAAGATCCAGACCTTCACACCACAGGTGCCATAGGTCGTCTTGGCGGTCGCCACACCATAATCAATGTCCGCACGCAGCGTATGCAGCGGCACGCGGCCTTCACGATACCATTCAACGCGTGCGATTTCCGCGCCGCCCAGACGTCCCGAGCAGTTGATCCGGATCCCCTGCGCACCAAGACGCATGGCGGACTGCACGGCGCGCTTCATGGCGCGACGGAAGGCAACACGACGTTCCAGCTGCTGGGCAATGTTTTCGGCCACCAGGGTCGCATCGATTTCCGGCTTGCGGATCTCGACGATATTCAGCGCGACATCGGTCTTGGCCATACGGGCAAGATCCTTGCGCAGCACATCGATGTCCTGGCCCTTCTTGCCAATCACCACACCCGGGCGTGCCGCATAGATGGTCACGCGCGGCTTCTTGGCCGGGCGTTCGATCACCACGCGGGACACGCCGGCGCCCGACAGCTTGCGACGCAGGTAGGACCGCAGCTTCAGGTCATCATGCAGCAGACGCGCATAGTCGGCATCAGCATACCAGCGGCTGTCCCATGTCCGGTTAATACCGAGCCGCAGCCCGATCGGATTAACTTTATGTCCCATGGATCAGGCCGCCTTCTTTTCGGTTTCAGCTTCGGGCTTCTTTTCCGCCACGACGATGGTCAGGTGGCTGAAGAACTTCTCGATGCGGGCCGAACGGCCACGACCACGTGCGTGGAAACGACGCATCACGATCGACTTGCCCACCTCTGCACGGGCAACAACCAGCTGATCAACGTCCAGCTGATGGTTGTTCTCGGCGTTGGCGATCGCACTTTCCAGGGTCTTCTTGACCTGCTGGGCGATACGACGCTTGGAGAATGTGAGGGTGGCGATCGCCTGCGCGGCCGGCTTGTTGCGGATCAGACCCGCAACAAGGTTCAGCTTGCGCGGGCTGATGCGGATGTTCCGCGTCAGCGCCTGCGCCTCGGTTTCCGCGAGCGTGCGCGGATGCTTAGGCTTGCTCATGATCAGCCCCGCTTCGCTTTCTTGTCCGAAGAATGACCCGTGAAGGTACGGGTCGGTGAAAACTCACCGAACTTGTGCCCCACCATATTCTCGGAAACCTGCACCGGCAGGAATTTATGCCCGTTATAGACGCCGAACGTCAGTCCGACGAACTGCGGCAGGATGGTGGATCGACGCGACCAGATCTTGATCACTTCGTTACGGCCCGACGCGCGCGATGCATCGGCTTTGTTCAGCAGATACCCGTCCACGAACGGGCCCTTCCAGACGGAACGTGCCATCTTAAATGCCCCTTACTTGCCGGTCTTCCGGCGACGGATAATCAGACTGTCCGTACGCTTGTTGACCCTGGTCTTGTAACCCTTAGTCGGCTTGCCCCATGGCGTAACCGGATGACGACCGCCCGAGGTCCGCCCTTCACCACCACCATGCGGGTGATCAACCGGGTTCATGACGACACCACGGTTATGCGGACGACGGCCCAGCCAGCGGTTACGGCCGGCCTTGCCCAGATGCTGGTTCATGTTGTCCGGGTTGGACACGGCACCGATGGTGGCCATGCACTCCGCACGGACGACACGCAGTTCACCGGACTGCAGCTTGATCTGGGCATAGCCCACATCCTTGCCGACCAGCTGTGCGTAGGTGCCAGCAGAACGGGCGATCTTGCCACCACCACCGGCCTTGAGCTCGATGTTGTGGATGATCGTTCCCACCGGAACCGCCGACAGGGGCATTGCGTTGCCCGGCTTGATGTCAGCCCGGGCGCCAGCAACGACCTGGTCACCTGCCTTCAGGCGCTGCGGTGCGATGATGTAGGCCAGCTCGCCATCTTCATACTTGATGAGAGCGATGAAGGCCGTACGGTTGGGATCATATTCCAGACGTTCCACCGTGCCGACCACATCGAACTTGCGACGCTTGAAATCGACATAGCGGTAGGACTGCTTGTGTCCGCCACCGATAAAACGCGAGGTGGTGCGACCGTGGTTGTTACGGCCGCCGCTCTTGTTCTTCCCCTCGGTCAGGCCCTTGACGGGCTTGCCTTTCCACAGCTCCTTGCGGTCGATCAGAACCGTTCCGCGCAGGCTGGGGGTAACTGGATTAAAGTGCTTCAATGCCATTTCTTGTCACCCCACGTCAGACCAGCTTCGCGGTCAGGTCAATGGACTGACCTTCTGCAAGCTGGACAAACGCCTTCTTCACATCCGAGCGCTGACCGGGACGTCCCTTGAAGCGCTTGGCCTTACCCTTCTGGATGAGCGTGTTGACACCCAGAACCTTCACGCCAAACAGCGTTTCGACCGCCACCTTGATTTCCGGCTTCGTCGCGTCGATCGCGACCTTGAAACCGACCTGATTCTTTTCGGACAGGGCCGTGGCCTTTTCCGTGATCAGGGGCGAGCGGATGATGTCGTACATCGCTTCGCGCGACATGCGTTCCGCTTTCTTGCGGATTGCCAGGATGTTGGTCATGCCAGACGCTCCTTCAGTCCCTCCACGCCTGCGCGGGTAATGGCCAGCACATCGTGGTTGAGGATGTCATAGACATTCGCACCGATGGTCGGGAGAATGTCGATCTTCGGAAGGTTGCGCGCGGCACGGCCAAAGTTTTCTTCAACGGCGGCGTCCACGATCAGGGCGGAAGTCCAGCCCAGAACCTTCAGCTTCTTCGCAAGTTCAGCAGACTTGCCCGAGGCGGTCGCGGCATCAAGCACGACCAGCTTCCCTTCGGCAGCCTTCTGCGACAGCGCGGAAATCAGACCCAGACGGCGCACCTTCTTGGGCAGGTCATAGCCATGGTCGCGCACGACCGGGCCGTGGACCACACCACCGGTGCGGTACTGCGGCGAACGCAGCGAACCCTGACGGGCGCTGCCGGTGCCCTTCTGGCGATACGGCTTCTTGGTCGTGCCGGAGATTTCCCCCATGCCCTTGACCTTATGCGTACCGGCCCGTCGCTTTGCCAGCTGCCAGTGCACCACACGCGCCATAATATCCGTGCGCGGTGTTGCAGCGAAAATCTCGTCGGGAAGGCTGGTCTTGCCTGCGCTTCCGTTATCGAGGGTTTTGATATCGTAATCCATTGCCCTCTATCCTCAGCCCGCAGCCTCAACCAGGGCCGCCGGATACGGCGCCTCGGCATGACGGGCCTTCTTGATCGCATCACGAACGAGAACCGATTCATTCTTTCCACCCGGCACGGAGCCGCGGATCATGATCAGGTTCTTTTCGGCGTCAACAGCCGCAATCTCGAGGTTCAGCGTGGTCACACGCTCGGAACCGAGATGGCCGGCCATCTTCTTGTTCTTGAAAACCTTGCCCGGATCCTGACGGTTACCCGTCGAACCGTGCGAACGGTGACTGATCGAGACACCGTGGGTGGCTTCGAGACCGGCAAAGTTCCAGCGCTTCATCGCGCCGGCAAAACCCTTACCCTTGCTGGTGCCGGTAACGTCCACCTTCTGTCCCACCACAAAGTGGGTAGCGGACAGAGAAGCCCCGACTTCCAGGACGGCATCATCCGCAACGCGGAATTCAGCCAGCTTCTTCTTGGGCTCGACCTTGGCCTTGGCAAAATGGCCGCGGTTCGGCTTCGACACATTTTTGACCTTGGCCTTGCCCGACCCGAGCTGGACGGCAGTATAGCCATCACGCTCGGTCGTACGGACATCAACCACCTGCAGATCATCAACCTGCAGGACAGTCACCGGCACATGTGTGCCGTCTTCCTTGAACAGCCGGGTCATACCCAGCTTTTTTGCGATCAATCCGGTGCGCATCGTCTGGACCTTAGAGTTTAATCTCGACATCCACGCCAGCGGCGAGGTCGAGTTTCATGAGAGCGTCCACGGTCTGCGGGGTCGGCTCGACAATGTCGAGCAGCCGGCGATGGGTCCGAATTTCGAACTGCTCGCGGCTTTTCTTATCCACGTGGGGGGAGCGGTTCACGGTGAACCGTTCAATATGCGTCGGCAGCGGGATAGGACCCCGAACCCGCGCACCCGTACGCTTCGCCGTGTTGACGATCTCTTTCGTGCTGTTGTCAAGCACCCGATGATCGTACGCCTTCAGGCGAATGCGGATGTTCTGGTTGTCCATCTTTCTGTTTCAGTCCAACTTTACCTGATTCGGGGGAACCCGATCCGCAATGGAAACCCGGCCGGATCGCTCCGACCGGGATCCCACACTTCAGTTACTGTCCAATCACGCAGTGATGGAAGCAACAACACCTGCACCAACGGTGCGGCCACCTTCGCGGATAGCGAAGCGCAGGCCTTCATCCATGGCGATCGGAGCAATCAGCTCCACATCCATGGCGACGTTATCGCCAGGCATGACCATTTCCGTGCCTTCCGGCAGGTGAACAACGCCGGTGACGTCGGTCGTGCGGAAATAGAACTGCGGACGATAGTTGGTGAAGAACGGCGTGTGACGGCCACCCTCTTCCTTCGTCAGGATGTAGGCTTCTGCCTTGAACTTGGTGTGCGGGGTGATGGAACCCGGCTTTGCCAGCACCTGGCCACGCTCAACGTCTTCACGCTTCGTGCCACGCAGCAGCGCACCGATGTTGTCACCGGCTTCACCGCGGTCAAGCAGCTTGCGGAACATTTCAACGCCGGTCACGGTCGTCTTCTGCGTCGGACGCAGGCCAACGATCTCGATTTCGTCACCAACGTTCACGGCGCCACGCTCGACACGGCCCGTCACCACGGTGCCACGACCGGAGATGGAGAACACGTCTTCGATCGGCATCAGGAACGGACGGTCGATCGGACGCTCCGGCTGCGGAATGTAGTCGTCAACAGCGTTCATCAGGTCGAGAACGCGCTTTTCGCCAACTTCCGGATCACCGTCTTCCAGCGTCACCAGGGCCGAACCCTTGATGATGGGGATATCGTCGCCCGGGAACTGGTAAGCGGACAGCAGCTCACGCACTTCCATTTCGACGAGTTCCAGCAGTTCCGGATCGTCAACCTGGTCAACCTTGTTCAGGAACACGACCAGGGCCGGCACGCCAACCTGACGGGCAAGCAGGATGTGCTCACGCGTCTGCGGCATCGGGCCGTCAGCAGCGGACACAACCAGGATCGCGCCATCCATCTGCGCCGCACCGGTGATCATGTTCTTCACATAGTCGGCGTGGCCGGGGCAGTCGACGTGTGCGTAGTGACGCTTCGCGGTCTCGTACTCGACGTGGGCGGTCGAGATGGTGATGCCACGGGCGCGCTCTTCCGGCGCGGCGTCGATCATGTCGTACGCCTTGAATTCCGCACCACCGGCCTTCGCCAGCGTCTTGGTGATAGCAGCGGTCAGAGAGGTCTTGCCGTGATCGACGTGACCAATCGTACCGATGTTACAGTGCGGCTTATTCCGCTCAAATTTAGCCTTTGCCATCGTTTTCTCCGTTAACTCAGCCTCGTGCTGAGAGTCGGGTTGGAAAGTTCCGTTTCGGAAGCCGGGCCGGTAGATATACCGGACAGACCGCCTTTACCAGCGGTAATGACTGAATGCCTTGTTGGCTTCGGCCATGCGGTGCGTGTCTTCGCGCTTCTTGACCGCTGCGCCACGATTGTTGACGGCATCAAGAAGTTCGTTCGACAGACGATCCTGCATGGTGTTCTCGCCCCGCTTGCGCGACGCGTCGATCAGCCAGCGGATTGCCAGCGCCTGACGGCGCTCGGCCCGGACTTCGACCGGAACCTGATAGGTGGCGCCACCAACACGGCGGGAACGCACCTCGACAGCCGGCTTGACGTTGTCCAGCGCGCTGTGGAACATGACCACAGGGTCCGCAGCCGCGCCACCACGGCGACGCAGCACCTCAAGGGCGCCATAGACGATCCCTTCGGCGGTGGACTTCTTGCCGTCGTACATCAGGGCGTTCATGAAACGCGTAATGACGACATCACCAAATTTCGGATCGGGGAGAATCTCGCGCTTTACTGCGCGATGACGGCGACTCATGCCTCGTTATTCCTTTTACTTAGGACGCTTCGCGCCATAGAGCGAGCGACGCTGACGACGCTTGGCGATACCCTGGGTGTCCAGAACGCCGCGCAGGATGTGATAACGCACGCCAGGAAGATCCTTAACGCGACCACCACGGATCAGGACAACACTATGTTCCTGGAGGTTATGCCCCTCACCTGGAATATAGCTCACAACCTCATAACCGTTGGTCAGGCGTACTTTCGCCACCTTACGCAGAGCCGAGTTCGGCTTCTTTGGTGTGACTGTGTAAACACGAGTACAAACGCCACGCTTCTGCGGACAGCCCTGCAGAGCAGGAACCTTGTTGCGTTTGGCTGCGGGCTCGCGACCTTTCGCGATCAACTGGTTGATGGTCGGCATACGCCTTTCCCGATCCTTACAAAATTCGGCCGGCCAACCCCATATCTGGTTGCCGACTGTCGTTCACAACAAAACCCCAACGAATGACAACCATCCGTTCGGGCATCATATTTACATCCGGCCTGGGCAGCCCGATTCCCGGACTGCGGCACCGCATGTCTGCATGCTGCATTCGACGGCCAACGACGTCTTTCAGACAGGGCTAGCCGAGGGCGCGTTACCTACGGGCAAACTGACCAAAAGTCAAGCCTTGCGCAGGATTCGCTAGCAGTCCGACAGAGCGACTCTGTTCCATCGGACTCGGAGCACCGCTCCGTCAGGCCGCTGATACCGCCTGAATCGGATGGTGACAATAGTGCAGCACCGAATCATGCCAGATACCGACCTGCGGTACCTGGCATTTCACTCGTATTGTTATTCGGCGGCCTTGGTGGTGGCCACCGCAGCGCGGGCCTGGGCCAGACGCTGCTTGTCTTCACCCGCCGCAACGGCACGGAGTTTGTTCATCACACTGCCCGTCCCTGCCGGGATCAGGCGGCCGACAATCACGTTTTCCTTCAGGCCGTTCAGCGTATCCTTCTTACCCGCCGTGGCAGCCTCTGTCAGGACACGTGTGGTCTCCTGGAAGGATGCGGCGGAGATGAAGGACTGCGTCTGCAGCGACGCCTTCGTGATGCCCTGCAGCACAGGCATGGCAACAGCAGGACGTTCACCCATGTTCAGGCGCTTCGTGTTCTCTTCCTCGAACTCGATACGGTCCACCGTCTCACCGATCAGGTAGGTCGTATCACCCGGCTCAAGGATTTCCACCTTCTGCAGCATCTGGCGCACGATGACTTCAATGTGCTTGTCATTGATCTTCACGCCCTGCAGTCGGTAGACGTCCTGAATCTCGTTGACGAGATAGTCGGACAGCGCCTCGACACCCAGAACCTTCAGAATGTCATGCGGCACGCGCGGACCATCGACCAGCGGATCGCCAACCTGGACAAAGTCGCCTTCCTGAACGGAAACGTGCTTGCCCTTGGGGATCAGGTAATCCGTCTCCTCGCCCGTCTCGTCGTTCTTCACGATGACACGGCGCTTGGACTTGTAATCCTTGCCGAATTCCACACGCCCCTCGGTTTCCGAGATGATGGCATGGTCCTTCGGACGACGCGCCTCGAACAGTTCGGCCACGCGCGGCAGACCACCGGTAATATCACGCGTCTTGGACCCTTCACGCGGAATACGGGCCAGCACGTCACCTGCATTGACCTGTGCGCCGTTCTCGACCGACAGCAGTGAGTCAGGCGACAGGAAGTAGCGGGCGTCGTTACCGTTGGCCAGCTTCACGACATCGCCATTGGCATCCTTCAGCTGCAGGCGCGGACGAAGGTCGATCCCCTTGGAAGCCTGCTTGTAGTCCACGACCACCTTCGATGTCAGGCCGGTCACCTCATCCATCCGCTCCACCAGGGTGATGGAGTCGATCAGGTCGAGGTATTCAACCTTACCGGGCTGCTCGGTGATGATCGGCAGGGTATACGGATCCCACTCGGCCATTTTCTGGCCGCGCGTTACCGCCGCCCCGTCTTCCACCAGCAGGCGCGCACCATAGGGCACACGGTAACGGGCGCGTTCGGTGCCACGATCATCCGTCAGCAGGATTTCGCAGTTACGCGACATGACGATGGGCACGTTCTGACTGTTATGCACAACGTTCTTGTTGCGGATCGTCACCTTGCCGTCACGCGACGCCTCGACCATCGACTGCTCGGCGCCACGCTGCGCCGCACCACCGATATGGAAGGTACGCATGGTCAGCTGGGTGCCCGGCTCACCGATGGACTGCGCGGCGATGACACCCACGGCTTCACCGATATTGACCGGCGTGCCACGTGCAAGGTCACGGCCATAGCAGTGACCACATACGCCCACGCGGCTGTCACAGGTCAGCACGGAGCGGATCAGCAGGCTTTCGACACCCGCCTTCTCGATCTGCTCCGCCTGGGCTTCCTCAATCAGCGTGTTGCGCGGGAACAGCACCTTGCCGGTTGCCGGATCCAGCACGTCAGCCGCCAGCGTACGACCCAGCATACGCTCGGACAGGGAGGCAACGACTTCGCCGCCATCCATGACCGCACGGACCGTCAGGCCGCGTTCGGTGCCGCAATCTTCCTCGACAATGATGCTGTCCTGCGCCACGTCGACCAGACGGCGGGTCAGGTAACCCGAGTTCGCGGTCTTCAGCGCGGTATCGGCCAGGCCCTTACGCGCACCATGGCTGGACGTGAAGTAATCGAGAACCGACAGACCTTCCTTGAAGTTGGCGATGATCGGCTGTTCGATGATCTCACCCGACGGCTTGGCCATCAGGCCACGCATGCCGGCCAGCTGCTTCATCTGAGCTGGCGACCCACGGGCACCGGAGTGGCTCATCATCCACACCGAATTGGTCGGCTTGCCGATTTCCTGCTTGGAGATCTCCTTCATCATCGCGGCCTGCACTTCATCCGTGCACCGCGACCATGCATCGACCACCTTGTTATAGCGCTCGCCTGCGGTGATCAGACCGTCCTGATACTGCTGCTCGAACTCCTTCACCTCGGCGGCGGTGCGATCGACCAGTTCCTTCTTCTCGGTCGGGACGATCATGTCGTCCTTGCCGAAGGAAATGCCCGACTTCGCCGCATGGCGGAACCCGAGGCCCATCAGGCGGTCACAGAAGATCACGCATTCCTTCTGGCCGCAGTGACGGTAGACCGCATCAATGACGTCCGACACGATCTTCTTGGTCAGCTGGCGGTTGATCAGCGAGAACGGCAGCGCCGCATTGCGCGGCAGGATCTGGGCCACGAGCATGCGACCCGGCGTGGTCACGACGGTTTCGCGTGTAACCTTGCCCTCGGCATCGACATTCTCGATCCGCGCGCGAATCTTGTCATGCAGCTTCACGGCGCCCGTGCTGAGCGCATATTCCACTTCGCCAACGCTGGAGAAGGACGGCGCGCCCGCAACCGTCACCTGCCCCTTGTCATCATAGCTGTTCTGGTCAGGCGTCGCACGGAATTCCGGCGTCTCGAGGCTGAGGTAGTACAGCCCCAGCACGATATCCTGTGACGGCACGATGATGGGCTTGCCGTTGGCGGGGCTGAGGATGTTGTTGGTGGACATCATCAGCACGCGCGCTTCCAGCTGGGCTTCGAGGCTCAGCGGGACGTGCACGGCCATCTGGTCACCGTCAAAGTCCGCGTTGAAGGCGGTGCAGACCAGCGGGTGCAGCTGGATCGCCTTGCCTTCGATCAGCACCGGTTCGAACGCCTGGATACCCAGACGGTGCAGCGTCGGCGCGCGGTTGAGCATGACGGGATGTTCACGGATCACTTCTTCAAGGATATCCCAGACCTCGGGACGTTCCTTTTCCACCATCCGCTTCGCGGCCTTGATGGTGGTGGCGTGACCGTATTTTTCCAGCTTGGAGTAAATGAACGGCTTGAACAGCTCCAGCGCCATCTTCTTGGGCAGACCACACTGGTGCAGCTTCAGCTCCGGCCCGACCACGATGACCGAACGGCCGGAATAGTCGACGCGCTTGCCCAGTAGGTTCTGACGGAAGCGACCCTGCTTGCCCTTCAGCATGTCGGACAGCGACTTCAGCGGACGCTTGTTCGCACCGGTAATGGCGCGGCCACGGCGGCCGTTGTCAAACAGTGCATCGACCGATTCCTGCAGCATGCGCTTTTCGTTACGGACAATGATGTCCGGCGCACGCAGTTCGATCAGCCGCTTGAGACGGTTGTTACGGTTGATGACGCGACGGTACAGGTCATTCAGGTCCGATGTCGCGAACCGGCCACCATCCAGCGGCACCAGCGGGCGCAGTTCAGGCGGAATGACCGGCACCAGGTCCAGGATCATCCATTCCGGGCGCGATTCACTGTCGGCAAAGGCCTCGACCAGCTTCAGGCGCTTGACCAGCTTCTTGCGCTTGGCCTCGGACGTGGTGTCCTTCAGTTCCTGGCGCAGTTCTTCCTTTTCGACCTTGCAGTCGATGCGTTCCAGGATCTTCTTGATCGCTTCCGCGCCGATCCCGACCTCGATCCCCTCGTCGCCATGCTCATCCATGACATCAAGGTACTGGTCTTCCGTCAGCAGGCTGTACTGCTTGAGCGGCGACGTGCCGGGTTCCAGAACCACGTAGCTTTCGAAATACAGGATCTTTTCCAGATCCTTCAGCGTCATGTCGACCATCAGGCCGATACGGCTGGGCAGCGACTTGAGGAACCAGATATGGGCAACGGGGCTGGCGAGTTCGATATGGCCCATGCGCTCGCGCCGGACTTTCGCCAGCGTCACTTCAACGCCGCACTTTTCGCAGATGATACCGCGGAATTTCATCCGCTTGTACTTGCCGCACAGACATTCGTAATCCTTGATCGGACCGAATATCCGCGCGCAGAACAGGCCATCACGTTCCGGCTTGAATGTCCGGTAGTTGATGGTCTCGGGCTTCTTGATCTCGCCGTACGACCAGGAACGGATCTGCTCGGCCGAAGCCAGCTGGATCTTGATCTGATCGAAGGTCATGGCCTGGCCGCCCTGACCAAGGATCTTCATGAGTTCATTCATGCGCCGCAAACCCCCTGAGGGAATGAAGCGGAAGCAGCCGCGTTACCTGCTCCCACTCCTGAAAGAAAAATGTATGGACCGACGTGCAACATTAAGGTCCGGTCAGGAACCGCTCTGTTCCAGGTCAACATTCAGGCCAAGGGACTTCAGTTCCTTGATCAGGACGTTGAAGCTTTCCGGAATACCGGCTTCGAAATCATCCTGCTCGCGCACGATGGCTTCATACACCTTGGTACGACCGGATACGTCATCCGATTTGACCGTCAGCATTTCCTGCAGTGTGTAGGCGGCGCCGTAAGCTTCCAGCGCCCACACTTCCATTTCACCAAAGCGCTGCCCACCGAACTGCGCCTTACCACCCAGCGGCTGCTGGGTCACCAGCGAGTACGGGCCGATGGAACGGGCATGGATCTTGTCATCGACAAGGTGATGCAGCTTGAGCATGTAGATGTAACCAACCGTGGTCTTACGCTCAAACGGTTCCCCCGTGCGTCCGTCGATCAGCTGCGACTGCCCGGATTTATCCACGCCGGCCTTCTGCAGCATGGTCTCGATATCCGGGATGGACGCACCATCGAACACCGGCGTTGCGATCGGCACGCCCTTGCGCAGGTTGCCACACAGCTCCAGCAGCTGGGCATCGGTCATGTCACCGATCTGCTCGTCATAAACCGCGTCGCCGTAGATCGACTTCAGTTCATCCAGCAGTTCCTGCCGCTTTTCACCGTGGCGCTGGTATTCATCGGCCAGCTGCGCCACCTGACGCCCGATATTGGCGCAGGCCCAGCCCAGATGCGTCTCAAGGATCTGCCCCACGTTCATGCGCGACGGCACACCCAGCGGGTTCAGCACCAGATCGACCGACGTACCATCCTCAAGGAACGGCATGTCCTCGACCGGCACAACGCGGGAGACGACACCCTTGTTGCCGTGACGGCCAGCCATCTTGTCACCCGGCTGCAGCTTGCGCTTCACCGCGACAAAGACCTTGACCATCTTCATCACGCCCGGCGGCAGTTCGTCACCGCGCTGCAGCTTTTCCACCTTGTTGTCGAAACGGGCCTGGATCTTGGCAACGGCGGCATCGAATTCACGACGCAGCGTTTCCAGTTCCGCCATGACCTCGTCAGACATCACGGTGATGTTGCGCCATGCGCCACGCGGATGTTCGGACAGGACCTCATCCGTAATGACCGTGCCGGAACGGATGCCCTTGAAGCCCGTGCCAGCCGTCTGGCCAATCAGATGTTCACGCAGCCGGTTGTAGAACGAACGTTCCTGAATGGCGCGTTCATCGTCACGGTCCTTGGCGAGGCGTTCGATCTCGGCGCGCTCGATGGCCATGGCGCGCTCGTCCTTATCCACGCCACGGCGGGAGAACACGCGCACATCAACAATGGTACCTGTCGTGCCAGGCGGCAGCTTGAGCGAGGTGTCACGGACGTCAGACGCCTTTTCACCGAAGATGGCGCGCAGCAGCTTTTCTTCCGGCGTCATCGGGCTTTCGCCCTTCGGCGTGACCTTGCCGATCAGGATGTCACCGGGGTTCACCTCGGCGCCCACATACACGATCCCGGCTTCGTCGAGGTTGCGCAGTGCTTCCTCACCGACATTCGGGATATCGCGGGTGATTTCTTCCTGACCCAGCTTGGTATCACGGGCCATGACCTCGAATTCCTCGATATGGATCGAGGTAAAGACGTCATCACGCGCGATCCGTTCGGAAATCAGAATCGAATCTTCAAAGTTGTAACCATTCCAGGGCATGAACGCGACCAGCACGTTGCGGCCCAGCGCCAGTTCACCAAGTTCCGTGGACGGACCATCAGCGATAATCTCACCCGCGCGGACCTGATCACCCACGCGCACCAGCGGACGCTGGTTGATGCAGGTGGACTGGTTGGAACGCATGTATTTGCGCAGGCGGTAGATATCCACGCCCTGCGTCGCACCGGCCTCGTCCGTCGCACGGACAACGATACGGGCACCATCGATCTGGTCCACGATACCATGGCGACGCGCAACGATTGCGGCACCCGAGTCATGCGCCACGGCGGCTTCCATGCCCGTGCCGACCAGAGGCGCATCGGAACGCACCAGCGGCACGGCCTGACGCTGCATGTTCGAGCCCATCAGCGCACGGTTGGCGTCATCGTTCTCAAGGAACGGGATGAGGGCCGCAGCGACCGAGACAAGCTGCTTGGGCGACACGTCGCATGCCGTCACATCGGTGGGCGGAACCTGGCGGAAGTCACCACCACGACGCACCGAAACCAGATCGTCCGTCAGGTGACCCTGTGCATCCTGGCTGGCATCAGCCTGGGCGACGACCAGCTTTTCTTCCTCCATGGCGGAAAGATACTTCCAGCCATCCTGAAGGACGCCGTCTTCCACCATGCGGTACGGGGTTTCGATAAAGCCGTACTTGTTCACCTTGGCGTAAGTGGCCAGCGAGTTGATCAGACCGATGTTCGGGCCTTCGGGCGTCTCGATCGGGCAGATACGGCCATAATGCGTCGGGTGAACGTCACGGACCTCGAAGCCTGCACGCTCACGTGTCAGCCCCCCCGGACCGAGTGCGGAAAGACGACGCTTGTGCGTAACTTCCGACAGCGGGTTGGTCTGGTCCATGAACTGGCTGAGCTGGGAGGAACCGAAGAACTCACGCACCGCAGCGGCCGCCGGCTTGGCGTTGATCAGGTCATGCGGCATGACCGTATCGATGTCGACCGAACCCATGCGTTCGCGGATGGCGCGCTCCATGCGCAGCAGGCCGACGCGGTACTGGTTTTCCATCAGCTCGCCAACCGAACGCACGCGACGGTTGCCAAGGTTGTCGATGTCGTCGATCGCGCCGCGACCGTCCTTCAGCTCGCACATGATCTTGACGGTACGCAGGATGTCTTCCTTGCGCAGGACACGCACCGTGTCGGGCACGTCCACGCCAAGGCGCATGTTCATCTTCACGCGCCCCACGGCGGACAGGTCATAACGGTCGGGATCGAAGAACAGGCCGGAGAACATGGCTTCCGCCGTCTCGGGCGTCGGCGGTTCACCGGGGCGCATGACACGGTAGATGTCGGTCAGCGCCTCATCGCGCGAGGCGTTCTTGTCCACCGCAAGCGTGTTGCGGATCCACGGGCCGTTGGCCGCGTCCACCGCCAGGGTGGACAGGGTGGTCAGGCCGGCTTCCTCAAGTTCTTCCAGCTTCTGCTCGGTCAGTTCGTCACCGGCTTCGGCATAGATCTCGCCCGTGTTCTCGTTGACGATGTCGGATGCGATGAAACGCCCGATCAGGCCAGCGGGGCCAACCAGCACTTCCGTGGTGGTTTCCGCAATCTTGCGGACCATGCGGGCGGTCAGCTTCGCGTCGACCGGGGCCACTTCCTCACCCGTCTGGGCGTCAATCAGCGGCTCGAGCAGCTTCATGCCACGGAAGGCGTCCGCATCAAAACGGCGGGCCCAGCCCTTTTCCGTCTTGGCGAATTCGACCTTGCCATAGAAGTAGCTCAGGATCTCGTCCGGGGACATGCCCTGGATTTCCATGGACTCCACGTCCCCGCCCTCGGCGGCCTTGGCGGCGCGGGCGGCTTCGGACTCCGCACCTTCCAGGGCGTACAGCAGCGTGGTGACCGGCAGCTTGCGCTTGCGGTCGATGCGGACGTAGATCAGGTCCTTGCTGTCGAATTCGAAATCGAGCCACGAGCCGCGATAGGGAATGACACGCGCCGCGAACAGGAACTTGCCCGAAGAATGGGTCTTGCCCTTGTCGTGATCGAAGAACACGCCCGGGCTGCGGTGCATCTGGCTGACGATGACACGCTCGGTTCCGTTGATGATGAAGGTGCCGTTATCGGTCATGAGCGGCATGTCGCCCATATAGACCGGCTGTTCCTTGATATCGCGGATCGAGCGCGACCCGGTATCTTCATCCACGTCCCACACGATCAGGCGCAGGATCACCTTCAGCGGCGCGGCAAAGGTCAGGCCACGCTGAATGCATTCCTCGACGTCATATTTCGGCTCCTCCAGCTCATAGCTGACGAATTCCAGACGCCCGCGCCCTGCAAAGTCATTGATCGGAAAGACGGAACGGAACACTTCCTGCAGGCCCGTCGGCGTCCGGCTGTCGGGCGCCACATTCATCTGAAGGAACGTTTCGTAGCTTGCCCGCTGCACGTCAATCAGATTGGGCATCGGAGCGACCTCGGGTATGTGCCCGAAGCTCTTGCGGATGCGTTTGCGTCCCGTGAACGATTTTGTAATCGCGTTCATCGCCTATCCAGCCCCCATCCACACAGGTCCGCACGACCGTGACACGAATGTCACGCGGACTGCGCGGCCCGTAAAAATCCTTGGCGGGCCGCATCCGGGCGTAATGCCCTGACCGACCCCATCTACCACCAAAGGCACCCGAAGCCTTGCGGCCAGGGTGCCTGTAACGGCCAAGGGGGCGGAAACCAGACGGTTTCCACCCTCACCTGAACAATTAGCCAGAGTGCGTCATAACGGACGCATCCCGATTGGCCAACTTATTTGATTTCGACAGAAGCGCCGTTGTCTTCAAGGGTCTTCTTGATCTTTTCGGCTTCATCCTTGCTGGCGCCTTCCTTGATGGTCTTGGGCGCACCCTCGACCAGATCCTTGGCTTCCTTCAGGCCCAGACCCGTGATCGCGCGGATTTCCTTGATCACGTTGATCTTCTTGTCGCCCGCCTTGGTCAGGACAACGTCGAATTCCGTCTTTTCTTCTGCCGGCGCGCCACCAGCAGCGGCACCCGGTGCAGCAGCCACGGCAACCGGAGCAGCAGCGGAAACGCCCCACTTCTCTTCCAGCAGCTTGGACAGCTCGGCAGCTTCCAGAACGGTCAGAGCGGACAGGTCTTCAACAATCTTGTTCAGATCGGCCATAATTTTGGTCTTCCTAATTTATACACTGGTTGGCACAGCACAATCCCGTTTTTTCAGGAAAATGCCATTTTGTTGATAACCCGGCGGGCCGGGTCATAGGTCTCAGGCTGCTTCGCCCGTCTTGGCATAGGCACCAAAAACCCGTGCAAGCTGTCCGGCCGGCGCCTGGAGCACGCCTGCGATACGCGTTGCCGGCGTGGAGATAAGCCCCACCAGCTGCGCGCGCAGAACGTCCAGGGACGGCAGCTCGGCCAGAGCCTTGATGCTTTCGACGTTGAGCGTCTGGGCACCAAGCGATCCACCGAGCAGAACAAGCTTGTCATTGGTTTTGGCGAACTCGACCAGCACCTTCGCCACTGCCACGGGTTCATCCGCCCACGACAACGCGGTCGGCCCCTTCAGCAGCGGCTTGATGCCTTCGAACTGGGTCCCTGCCAGGGCGAGAGAGGCCAGCCGGTTCTTCGCGACCTTGTGTGTAGCTCCTGCCGCACGCACGCGACGCCGAAGTTCCGTCACATCAGCCACGCTCAGCCCGTCATTACGGGTGACGATGACCATGGACGTCTTCGCGAACACGGCTGCGAGGGAGGCAACAAACTCCCGCTTCTCCGTACGGTCCAAATCCCGTCTCCATCATCATCTGCCGGCATGAACCGGCAGATAGGGTTTACCCTTGGGGCGCGCGGCAAGCCTGCGGCACCCCGGTTCGCCTGTCCTTTCAAACGGAACAACCAGTGCGGGCTTTCGCCCCGATCCGGCAATCCCCGTCTCCCGGTTGCAGCCCGTGCAGGCAATCAAGGCTTACGCCACATCCGGTCATGGACAGGTTCGGAAAATGGCGACAGGGTCGCCATCTCCTGTTCCCTCGCCCTTTTTACGGGGCAAGGTCATCCTTCAGTCGATCAGCCCGCGGTGAAAGCGGACGCGTCAACCGTAACACCCGGCCCCATGGTGGAGGACAGGGCGATCTTCTTGACATACGTGCCCTTCGCACCCGCGGGGCGGGCCTTCTGGACGGCGTCCACGAACGCACGGATGTTTTCGGCCAGCTTGGCTTCGTCAAACGATGCCTTGCCAACGCCTGCATGCACGATACCGGCCTTTTCCGCGCGGTATTCGACCTGACCGGACTTGGCTGCGGAAACCGCGCCCTTCACGTCCATGGTCACGGTGCCCAGCTTGGGGTTCGGCATCAGGCCACGCGGGCCAAGGATCTTACCCAGACGACCAACCAGCGCCATCATGTCCGGCGTCGCGATGCAGCGGTCGAACTCGATTTCGCCCGCCTTCACCTTTTCAGCCAGATCCTCGGCACCAACCACGTCGGCACCGGCGGCCGTCGCTTCCTCGGCCTTCGGGCCACGGGCGAACACACCAACACGCAGGGTCTTGCCCGTGCCGTTGGGCAGGGACAGCAGGCCACGGACCATCTGGTCGGCATGACGCGGGTCGATGCCAAGATTCATGGAGATTTCGACGGTCTCGTCAAACTTCGCCTTGGCGTTCTGCTTGACCAGGTTGATGGCCTCATCAAGACCATACTGCTTCATGCTATCGACAGCGGCGCGGGCTGCGGTCAGACGCTTGTTCTTTGCCATTGTAATCAGCCCTCCACCACGTCGAGACCCATGGAGCGGGCGGAACCCGCCAGCATGCGCACGGCGCCGTCGATATCGTTGGCGTTCATGTCTTTCTGCTTCGTCTCGGCAATCTCGCGCAGCTGCGCAATCGTGACCTTACCGACGGACGCGGCCTTGCCTACGGTCGAGCTGCCCTTGGAAATCTTGGCGGCCTTCATCAGGAAGTAGGTGTTCGGCGGGGTCTTGGTAATGAAGCTGAACGTACGGTCGGCATACGCGGTAATGACGACGGGAATCGGCATACCGGGTTCGAGACCCTGCGTCTTTGCGTTGAACTCCTTGCAGAACTGCATGATGTTCAGGCCGCGCTGACCCAGTGCCGGACCAACCGGTGGGGACGGATTCGCTTTGCCGGCGGGGATTTGCAGCTTGATGTAGCCAACGATTTTTTTGGCCATATCCGGGGCTCCTGACTGTTTCACCCGGACCGCGGTTCTGGTGGCCCGCCCCTGCCCCGCATGGGCAGGAAGCGCGACCTCCCGCGTTCCGATAAGAGGCGCGCACCTACCGCTATTTGGAGGGTGCTGTCAAGTCCCCGTCATGAAATGACCTGCCCGACAGGTCCAGGGAATCGGGGCCATTATCAACATTCACGCCACTGAAGGACCGTGGCATGCGCATATGCGTGTACTGCAGGGGACCAAACGGCTTGATCTGCTTGTTATTGGGCAGTTCGGCCGTGGTCCAGCCCCCGCCCAGTGAACGGATCAGTTCCACCTGCGCCTGCATGTAGCGCGTTTCCACCTGCACCTCCGCAATACGGGCCTGCAGCGCCGCCACCTGTGCCACCACCACGTCGAGGTAGTTGGTCAGCCCACCGGTATAAAGCTGCATGGTCATGTTCTGCGTACGCATGGAGGCCTGCACGGCCTCGGCCTGCTGGACGGATTCGATATTCAGGTCATGGGTCAGGCTCAGGCCGTCTTCCACATCCTTGAATGCATCCAGCACGATGGCGCGGTACTGGTCTTCCGCCTGCCGGTACTGAGACCAGTTGCGCTGCACTTCCGCGCGCCGCAAACCACCCTGGAACAGGGGCATGACCGCCTGCGCGGCATAGTTGTACATGCCGTTGGCGAATTTATCGAGCGTGAAGCCGTTATCCATGAAACCGGCTGTCGCGCTGAAGGTTACACGCGGATAGAACGCGGCGCGTGACACGCCAATGGCGCGGTTCGCCGCCGCCATATGCCGTTCGGCACTGGCAATGTCGGGACGCCGTTCCAGCAGGGTGGCGGGAATGCCGACAGGCGTCGCGACCTTGGGAAACGTAATCTGCGCACGGGGCTGGATATGGAAACTGGTTGGCGTCACGTTTACCAGAATCGCAATGGCGTGTTCCATCACGGCGCGTCGGGCCTGCAGGTCCGTATCCGACGCCTGGGTGGAGGACAGCTGCGTCTGCGCGCGCGATACGTCGATCCCGGCCGCAATCGCGCCAGCCTGCCGCATCTTGGTGATCTTGACTGCGGTTTCGTAATACCGGATCGAGTCGAGATAGACCGCGTGCTGCGCATCCATCCCGCGCAGCTGCATGTAGTCATTGGCCAGTTCGGACTGGATGCTCAGCCTTGCCACCGCGAAATCTGCCGCCGCCGCCTGCGCCAGACGCTGCTGGACGCGCCTGCGGTTACGGATGGCGGACCAGAAATCCGGCTCCCACCGTGCGGCAGCGCTGTACTGCTCGGATGACATGTAGATCGGACCCTGCGACCCCGCGCCACGCCACAGCCGGTGGCTGGATGCCTGGTTCTGGGATGCCCCTGCCCCACCGGTGATCTGCGGATACAGGTTCGACTGTGCTTCCGCCGCGATGTCACGCGCCTGGGTGAAGGCTTCCGCATCGGCCTGCAGGTTGGGGTTCAGGTGGCTGGCGCGTTCCTCCAGTTCATCAAGGGTGGAGTCATGGAAGACCTTCCACCAGTCACCACGGGCTACGGCATCCTGCGGGGTGCCGAACTGCATCACCCCGTCACCCTTCCAGTTGTCGGGCAGCATGTAATGCTGGGCATGATATTTTGGGGCCAGGTCAACGCAGCCCGCCAGCGTACCGGCAATGGCGGCGCATCCCGCCAGCGAAAGCATGCGACGCGACAGGCGGGCGCAGGGCAGGTCGCGTGGCGCTCCATTCATTGACGCACCCCCGTATCGCCTGCGTTGCTGTCCCCTGCCGGCATGGCCCGCACGTCGTCACCCTTGTCCACCGCTGGCGAGGCCGTGGCGCCAGCGTCGTTATATCCCGGCGTCGCGCCGACCAGATAGACCTTCTGGCCCTCCAGCAGTCCAGCCGAGGGGTTGTTCACAATCCGGTCCTTTGGACCGATACCCGCCAGAACCTGCACTTTCGTCCCCAGATTGGTGCCAACCGTTACATTGCGCAGGCGTATGCGGTCATCGGCGTCCACGACCGCCACCTGCATGCCCTGAGCGCGAAACACCAGGGCACCTTCGGGAACTATCAGGATATCGGGGTCACCGGGTGCGACAAAGTGTACATTGGCATAGGAATCCGGCCACAGTTCACGCTTGTCGTTGTCCACCACCAGTTCCGTCGTCACGGTACGCGTGCCGGCGCTGAACGCCTTTGCCGTGGCAAGGAACTTGGCCTTGAACACCCGCCCCGGATACTGCGGCACAGATACATCGCCTTCCAGCTTGGGGCTGATGATGTCGGCATAATCCTGCGGCACGGACACGAACACGCGCATGCGGTGCACGTCCGCCACGCTGAACAGTTCGGTCGCGTTCCCGCGTGAGGAGACATCCCCGCCACCGGCGTTCACGTAATCGCCCACATCGGCCAGGCGGGATGTCACGACCCCGTCAAACGGGGCCACGATCTGCTTGAACGCGATCAGCGCGGCATAGCGGGAGACTTCATGCCGCGCGGCCTCGACCTCCGCCTGGTTGACTTCGGCATTGGCGGCCTGCACGTCCACTTCCTGCTGCGACACGGCCTGCGTGCCCTGCAGCGCGCGCCAGCGTCGGGCCGTGATCTGCGCCAGCCTGTACCGCGCCATGGCCACGTCAAAATTGGCCTTGGACGCGGCGTACTGCGCATCCAGCCCCGGCGTGTCGATGGTGGCGAGGATCTCGCCCGCCTTCACCTTCGCGCCGATATCCTTGTACCACATCTGCACATAGCCCGAGACCTGCGCGAAGATCGGCGCCTGATACCATGCCGAGATATTGCCCGGCAGGTCCAGCGTACGCGTCTTGGGCCCCTTCTGCGGCAGGATCACCTGCACGCGGGGAATGGCGGCATCCTGTGCCGCGTCCTTCAGGTGCGAGACATGGATCCGGCGTTCAAGGATGCCACCCGCAACAATGGCGGCCACCACAACCCCACCCAGGGTGACATACAGCCGTGCACGCCCGGACATGCGCGGCGGGGGGTTTTCGCCTGTGGCGGTCATGCGTGCTCTCCTTCGCCAACGGCGGACTTCTTGGACTTTTTGGAATGAATCAGGGCGAATACGCAGGGTACGAACAGCAGCGTGGCGCAGGTCGCAACCAGCAGGCCGCCCATGACGGCACGGCCCAGCGGGGCATTCTGCGAATTGCTCAGTGACATGGGCAGCATGCCGATGATCATGGCCGACGCCGTCATCAGCACGGGGCGGATACGTTCATACCCCGCCTCGATCGCGGCCCGCAGCGCATCCCCATGCACATCCATCCGTTCCCGCGCGAACGAGACGACAAGGATGGAATTGGCCGTGGCCGTGCCCATGCACATGATCGCCCCCGTCAACGCAGGCACTGACAGCGCGGTATGCGTCAGGAACAGGCTCCATGAAATACCGGCCAGCGCACCGGGCAGCGCGGTAATGATGATGAACGGATCCATCCACGACTGGAAGTTGACCACGATGATCAGGTACACCAGCAGGATCGACATCGCCAGCCCGCCGATCAGCTGGATATAGGCGCCGTTCATGGTCTCCGCCTGCCCACGGATCGTCAGGCTGGAGCCAGCGGGCAGGTCCTTGCGCACGCTGTCCACCACCCGCGCGACTTCACGCGAGACCGCGCCAAGGTCCAGCCCCTCGGTCGAGGCGTAGATATTGAACACCGGCATGATGTTGTAGTGCGAGACCTCGCCCGGCGTGCCTGTCTGCACGATATCGCTCAGCCCGCCCAGAATCTGGGGCGCCCTGTCCTGCGGGTTGCCGTCCCCCTTGTCGATGGGAATGGTCTCGAGGTCGTTCATGGTCTGCAGGAACTGCAGCGGCGTCTGGATATCCACCAGGTGCGACACCCCCGTCTTGGGGTCCAGCCAGTAGGTCGGCGCCACCTGCCCGCTACCCGACAGGACGGCCAGCGCATTGTTCGCCACATCCGCTTCTGTCAGGCCGGTGCCCAGCGCATAGGTCCGGCGCGCATTGACGCGCAGCGTGGGCGTATTCAGCGGTTCCTGCACTGCCACGTCGGCAATGCCGGTAACATGGCGCAGCTTTTCGGCCAGCTTTTCGGCAAAATCGAAATTGGCGTACAGGTTACGCCCCGTCACCTGCACATCCAGCGGCGCAGGCAGGCCGAAGTTCAGGATCTTGGCCGTAAGGTCAGCCGGCATGAAAGTGAGTTCGGTACCCGGGAATTTCTCCGCCAGTCCCTTGCGCAGGATGGTGCGGAATTTGGCAACGGGCGCTTCCTCGTTCTTCAGCGTCACGGTCAGGTCACAGTCCTGCGCGCCTACGGTCGGCGTGGGAATGAAGGCCTGGTTGAGCGGGCTGAACGGCAGGCCGCAGTTGTTGACGATCCCCTCGACCTGTCCCGGCAGCAGGCGTTCGATCTCGTCATTCACCAGCATGGAAATCTTGCCGGCTTCCGCGATCTTGGTGCCCATCGGCGCGCGCATGTGCAGCGCCAGCGCGTTGGAATTGATTTCGGGGAAGAAGTCCTGCCCCGCGAACACCAGCAGCACGAGTGAGGAAAACGCCGCGATGCCGAATATCGGCACGAACCGGCCGCGTATGCTGATCAGATGTTCCAGAATGGCGCGATAGCGGTTGCGGAAGGTCACGAATTTCCGCTCGAACCCCTGCTGGAAGCGTCCGAAGATATTGCGTGGTTCCTGGTGGCCGCCCGCCGCCCTGGCCGCCGCATGCGCCTCGACCTGTGCCGCCAGCATGTATTTGGCCATGGTCGGCACCAGCGTGCGCGACAGGATGAAGGACGCGATCATGGCGAAGATGATGGCTTCGGCCATGGGCATGAACAGCCAGCCCGCGACACCCGTCAGCTGGAACAGCGGCATCCACACGATACAGATACATAATGTGGACACAAAGGTGGGGATAACAATCTGGTTGGCGGCATCAATGATGGCCGTTTCCAGATCCTTTTCCATTTCCAGATGGGCGTCGATGTTCTCGATCATGACAGTCGCGTCATCCACCAGGATACCGACCGCAAGCGCAAGCCCGCCCAGCGTCATGACATTGATGGTCTGCCCCGCCATGCCCAGCCCGATGACCGAACACAGCATGGCCAGCGGGATGGAGGTGGCGATGATGACCGTCGATCGCCACGACCCGAGGAACAGAAGCACCACAAGGCTGGTCAGCAGGGCGGCAGTGCCCATTTCCTGCACCACGTCACGCACCGCCTCCTTCACGAAGGTCGAGGCGTCGCCCAGCACGGTAATGTCCACCCCAGGCGGCAGCGTGCGCACGATGGACGGCAGCAGCGCCTTGATCCCGCTGACCACCGACAGGGTGGAGGCATCGCCACTTTTCATGATGACGATCAGCACCGCCTGATGCCCCTTGACCAGCACCATGTTGGTCTGGGGCGGGCCACCGGCATGCACCCATGCCACGTCACGCAGGTAGACGACGGCGTTGCCTTCCTGCTTGATGGGCATGTTGTTGAAACTGTCTATTTCCTCTGGCGAGGCATTGGTCTGGACCATCCAGTCAAACGCGCCGATCTGCTGGTCACCGGCAGGCAGCACGATGTTCTGCTTGCCCAGCGCGTTGCCGATATCGGTTGCGGACAGACCATGGGCCAACAGCTTGCTCTGGTCCAGATCGACCATGATATTGCCCGGCTGGCCGCCATACGGGTTGGGAATGGCCGCACCCGCCACCGAAACCAGCGCCGGCCGGATCAGGTTGGAGGACATGTCATAGATCTGCGACGCCGTCATGGAATCGGACGACACCTGCAACGTCAGCACCGGCACGGATGATGCGTTGTAGGTCAGCACCAGTGGCGGCGTCATGCCCGCGGGCATCTGCTTGATGACGGTCTGGGAGACGGAGGTGATCTGCGTCTGCGCCACGGCGGTATCGGTGCCGGGCTGGAAGAACACCTTCACGATGCCGCGTCCGTAATAGGACTGGCTTTCGATATGTTCGATATTGTTGACCGTCGCGGTCAGCGCGCGTTCGTAATAATAGACGACGCGGCCCGACATGTCTTCGGGCATGAGACCGGTATAGGTCCAGCAGATCGCAACGACGGGAATGTTGATGCTGGGGAAAACGTCGGTTGGCGTGCGCAGCAGGCCACGGACACCGAACACGACAATAAGGATGGACAGGACAACGAAAGTATAGGGCCGCTTGAGCGCGGTAACGACGATACCGTTCATGCGTGACCTGTTTCCATCCGCCCTGTCGGCTGACCGCCGGTTACGGATTCCGTGTCGCGCACGGACCCGGACAGGTGGTGTTCGTACATATCTCGTCTCCCCGTCTGTCCTTCTGGTGTTAATGGGGGCAGGACGGGTGGCAAATGAAATTTCAATTTAGTTTCCGGTCTGGATCACGTTCGACGGTGGGAAAATGATGCTCATTGTCACGCCGGGCAGGCTGTCATGCATGCGCGACGGCATGATGTCGAGCCGCGCGTGATGCAGCGCCAGAATGGCCGACACCAGACTGAGGCCAAGCCCGCTGCCGGGAATGTGGCGACTTTTGTCCGAACGGTAGAAACGCCCCATGACGGCCTTGCGTTCCTCCGCCGGAATGCCGATGCCGGTATCGACAACCTGCAGCAGCGCACAGTCTCCGCTCATGCGGGTACGGATTTCCACCCACCCGCGTTCGGGTGTGAACTTTATGGCATTGTCCACCAGGTTGGCCAGCACCTCGATCAGCAGGTCCCGGTCCCCCTGCACCTGTATCGGCCCGTCACCGGCCACATGCGACAGACGGATGCCCTTGGTTTCGGCAATGGGTTCATACAGGTCCACTATGTCGGTCACCAGCGTGTCAAGGTCCACCGTACCGAAGCCCGCGCGCCTGCGGCCGTTCTCGATCTCGCCAATACGCAACAGCGCGGTGATGATGGAAAAGGACTGGTCCAGATCATCTATGGTCCGGGAAATGACATTGCGCAGCGCGGCCGCCGAATGATCGGCGTTCAGTGCACGGTCAAGGCGGGCACGTACGCGCGCCAGGGGCGTGCGCAGGTCATGGGCGATGTCGTTGCCCACGTCGCGTATTTCATCCAGCAGCTGCTCCAGCCGGTCCAGCATGCGGTTGACGCTGCCCGCAAGGCGCTGGAGGTCATCATCCTGCTTTCCCGCCGGCAGACGTTCATGCAGGTCACCTTCCATGATCCGGTCGATGGCCTCATGCATATCCTTTACGCGTGACAGGGCGCGGTGGCTGAGGATGATGCCCGTAACCAGCGCAAACAGGACGGTCGGCACGATCGAAACCAGCATGGAATGCCGCATCATCAGCCGCAGCTCGGTGCGCATGTGCCGGCTTCGCCCCAGCACCAGGTACCGTCCCCCCGGCACGCTGACCGCCACCATGCGCAGCACCGTGGCGGAACCGCCGCCCATCGCCTCCGGCCCGATGACATGCACATGCCCGTCCGCCACCAGTCCGGTGGGCCAGCTGTGCAGGTCGCCCACGATGTAATGCTGCTGCGTATCAAACAGCGTCGTGACGTTCATGATGATGCGCAGGTCATCGGTGGCGCGGTCACGCACCTGCTGTTCCAGTTCGGCGGGGGTTTCGCGCTGCAGGATACCGGCCTCGCGCAGCAGCAGCATGTCCGAACGCCGGGCCTCGAACACGCTGGCCTGGCTGTAGCCGAAAAAGAACTGCAACGCCGCCGAACCGATCATTGCCGCCACCACCGCCAGCGTCAGGCGGAAGGTGGCGGTACGGAACAGTTCGTTACGAATCACGCAGCATGAACCCCGCGCCGCGGATGCTCTGGATCAGGGGCGGCCTGCCGCTTTCATCGATCTTGCGGCGCAGCTTGCCGATATGCACGTCAACCAGGTTGGTCTGGGGAATGAAGCGGTAATTCCACACATCCTCCAGCAGCATGTTGCGCGTCAGCACCTGTCCCGGTCGGCGCATGAGGTATTCCAGCAGCCGGAATTCACGTGGCAGCAGGTCAATAAGCACGCCATCGCGCGTGACGGTGCGCTCGATCAGGTCCATTTCCAGCGGACCGACACGCAGCATGGTACGGCGCGACGTATCGGGCCTGCGCAGCAGCGCCTCCACCCGCGCGGCCAGTTCCTCCATCGCGAAGGGCTTGGTCAGGTAATCATCGCCCCCCGCCTTCAGCCCGCTGACCCTGTCATCCACCGCGGACAGGGCGGACAGCACCAGCACCGGCACATGGACCTTGCGCTCACGCAGGGTCTCGATCAGCGTCAGGCCATCCAGTTCGGGCAGCATGCGGTCCACGATCATGACATCGAAATGCGCGTTCAGCCCCATGGACAGGCCGGCGGCGCCTGACTCCTCATGCTGGACATTAAACTGGCGGCTTTCGAGTTCCTCCGCCACTTCCTGCGCGATCTTGCTGTCATCCTCCACCAGCAGGACACGCGGCGCGGCCCCGCCCGTGGGGGGAACGGGCACGGTTTCGGGACGGTGGGTTTCGGACGGAACGCTCATGATTCCTCTTTATGCAGCGCGGGCCGGAACACGGCCAATTAAAATCGTTTTCAGCTACGCCCCATACCTCCGGCCCCTTCCCGCGACCATGCGGGCGCCATGTCCGTCTGCGCGCCGCCGCCATCATCCGTGGCGGGCGGTGGGGGAAAGCCGTCATCCCTGGCAGGTGCGGCGTGGGTATCCACATCCAGTTCACGCAGCCTGCGGGTGACAAGGCCCGTACGCCTGCGGGCTTCATCAATGGAGGATGACATGGCGGATGCATTGCGGGCCAGTTTTTCCAGCACCCCATCCATGCGCAGCATTTCCTGGCGCGTGGCCCCCAGCAGGCGCGCGATGTCATCAGTGCGCCGTTCCAGCGCAAGCGTGACGTAACCAAGGTGAATGGTCCGCAGCATGGCGGGCATCAACCCCGGCCCCATCACGATAACGCGATAGGTCCGGCCGATTTCGTCCAGCAGGCCGGGAATCCGCGCAACCTCGGCATACAGCCCGTCGGTGGGCAGGTACAGGACGGCGAATTCAACCGTGACAGGCGGCACGATATATTTGGTCGCGATCTTGCGGGCCTCGATACGCAGGGTGGTTTCCAGCGCGCGACGCGCGGCGCGTTCGGCATCGGGGTTGCAATCCTCAACCGCCTGCAGAAGGCGCTCGTAGGCTTCGGTCGGGAATTTGGAATCAATGGCCAGCACTGGCGGCACGGTGGCGCGTACCGGCATGCGCACGGCGAATTCCACGACCTCGCGGCTGTCATCACGCAGGCGGCGGTTGGTTTCGTACGCCCCTTCGGGCAGCACGTCATCCAGAATGCTGCGCAACTGGGATTCACCCCACCCGCCCCGTGTCTTGACGTTGGAAAACAGGCGCTTGAGATCGCCCACCTGCGCGGTCATGGCCGAAACCTCGCCCATGGCCTTCTGCATGGCAGCAATCTGTTCCAGCACACGCTGGAAGGATGTCTGCATCTGCTTTTCAACAGCCTGATGCAGGCGTTCATTCACGGCCGCGCGCAGTTCATCACTCTGCCGCCTGCCCTCCTCCGCCATTTCGCGCAGGGATTCGGACTGCGTCACCCGCATGTCCGCAAGGTCGCGGCCCATCATGCGGGCGATGCGGTTGAAGGTTTCGGTCATTTCCTGGTGCCGCTGGTCCAGCCGCGTTGACAGCGCGCGTTCAATATCCGCCATGCGGGCGCGCTGGGCCTCGTTTTCAGCCACACGGGCCGCGGTCTCACGCTCCATCATCACGCACAGCCGCGCCAGCTGGTCCGCTTCCCCCTGTCCTGCCATAAGCGAAAGACGGCGCAGCACGATCAGGGACACCAGGCACGATACGGCGGCAAACACCACCCCGAGCCACAAAAGCGCAGATCCGGACATATCGGACATGGTGGATGATTTCCCATCAGACAGAACAAAACATGTCCGTGCCCTGTAACGCCGGGGATGTAAAGCCATCATGTTTTTTTGGAATATCTGGCAACCGTGATATGCAGCAACCGTAACATTCCGCCTTTCACCTGATTTTCAGGTTCGCATGGCGCCAAAACCCACTAGCGTGCCCCGGCATGCCTTCACCCCGCCCGTTCGCGGTGCCGGAAACCGAACCGTTCTTGAGGACCCATCCACCATGCCCGAGGAAACGCCGACCTGCCCGCAAGCCCGACCGGCGCGGCGCGGATCCCTGTTTCGCAGCCTGTATGCACAGGTTGTCATCGCGGTCGTGGCGGGCATCGTGCTGGGCTATGCCTGCCCGCACGCGGCCGTGACGCTGAAGCCGCTGGGTGACGGGTTCATCCGGCTGGTCAAGATGGTGATCCCGCCGGTCATCTTCCTGACGGTGGTAACGGGTGTCGCCAGCCTGTCTGACCTGGGGCAGGCGGGGCGGCTGGCAGGCAAGGCGATGGTGTATTTCCTCACCTTTTCCTCGCTGGCGCTGGTGGTGGGCATGGTCATGGCCAACATCGTACAGCCGGGCGCGCATATCCACGCTGACCCCGCGACGCTGGATACCCATGCGGTGGCCGCCTATACCGCGCGTGCGCAGGCCCATTCGTTCAGTGACTTCCTGCTCAACATCATTCCCGACACGGTAGTCAGCGCCTTTGTGTCCGGTGACATCCTGCAGGTGCTGCTGATCGCCATCCTGTTCAGCATCAGCCTGTCGCACATGGGGGCGAAGGGACAGGCCATCCTGACGCTGCTCAAGCAGCTGACGCAACTGGTGTTCGGGGTGGTGCGGCTGGTCATGTATGCAGCCCCCATCGGCGCGCTGGGGGCCATGGCGTTCACCATCGGGCGGTTTGGCATCGGGTCCGTGCTGCACCTCGCCTTCCTGGTGGCGACGTTCTATGCCACGTCCGCGCTGTTCGTGGTGGTGGTGCTGGGGGCGGTCGCGCGGTGGAACGGCTTCCGCATCCTGCCGTTGCTGGCCTATCTGCGTGAGGAACTGCTGATCGTGCTGGGCACCAGTTCGTCTGAATCGGCGTTGCCCAGCCTCATGACCCGGATGGAAAACGCCGGCTGCGCGCCCTCTGTCGTGGGACTGGTGGTGCCGATGGGCTATTCCTTCAACCTTGACGGCACCAACATCTACATGTCGCTGTCGGCGCTGTTCATCGCGCAGGCGACGGACGTGCATCTGGGGCTGGGGCAGCAGATCAGCCTGCTCCTGGTCGCCATGATCAGTTCCAAGGGTGCAGCGGGGGTCACGGGGGCGGGCTTCGTCACCCTTGCCGCGACGCTGGCGGTGGTGCCTGACGTACCGGTGGCAGGCATGGGGCTGATCCTGGGCATTGACCGTTTCATGTCGGAATGCCGGTCGCTGACCAATATCATCGGCAACGCGGTAGCCACCATCGTGCTGGCCCGGTGGGAAGGCGCGCTGGATACCGACCGTCTGGATGCTGCCCTGTCGGGCCGCATCAGCGATGAAGATGCTGACACCCCCATCATCGCCGGCACGACCGCCCTGCCCGACCGCCCGTCCCGCTAGGTCACGCGCGGCATACGCCTTTCCTTTCCCTGACGCTCCTTTCGCATCCATAGGTTGCCCATCATGCCTGTTTTCACGATCCAGACCGGCGCGCTGACCACCGCGCAGAGAATACGAAGCATTATTGCGGGTTCATCCGGAAATCTGATCGAATATTACGATTGGTACGTCTATGCGGCATTTTCCATGTATTTTGCCCATGACTTCTTTCCCAAGGGCAACCAGACGACGGAACTCCTGCGCAGTGCGGCGGTGTTCGCCATCGGTTTCCTCATGCGGCCGGTGGGCGGGTGGCTCATGGGGCTTATGGCGGACCGGCACGGGCGACGCGCGGCGCTGAGCGTTTCCATCGTTGCCATGTGCGCCGGCTCGCTGGCTATTGCCGCCTGCCCGACATATGACCGCATTGGCCTTGCGGCGCCCTGCGTCCTGCTGCTGGCACGCCTGCTGCAGGGGCTGAGCCTGGGGGGCGAATACGGGGCCAGCGCCACGTACCTGTCAGAAATCGCACCACCCGCGCAACGCGGGTTTTATGCCAGTTTCCAGTATGTCACGCTGGTCATGGGCCAGCTTCTGGCACTTGTGGTGCTGCTGATCCTGCAGTTCGTCCTGCTTACACCCGCGCAGCTTGGGGCATGGGGCTGGCGCGTTCCATTCTGTATCGGCGCGCTGCTGGCGCTGTCCATCCTGTGGTTCCGGCGCGGCATGGCCGAAAGCGAACAGTTCAATGCAGCCAGCCATGACCCCGCCGCCCATGGCGGCCTGCGCGTACTGCTGCGCCACCCGCGCGAGGTACTGGGCGTGTGCGGCCTGACGCTGGGGGGCACGGTCGCGTTCTATACGTTCACCATCTACATGCAGAAATATCTGGTCAACACGTCCGGGCTGAGCAGGGAGCAGTCCACGCTGGTGTCCACCGCGTCGCTGGTCGTGTTCGCCATGGTCCAGCCCGCCTTTGGCGCACTGTCGGACCGGGTGGGCCGCAGGCGGCTGCTGCTGTCCTTTGGTGTTATCGGCTGTCTTGCGACCGTCCCGCTCATGCAGGCGCTGTCCTGCGTGCAGTCGCCACTGGCGGCGTTTGGCCTGGTGACGGCGGCCCTGATCGGGATTTCGGGCTATACGTCCATCAACGCGGTGGTCAAGGCGGAACTGTTTCCCACCCGTATCCGTGCGCTGGGGGTGGCGCTACCCTATGCGCTGACCGTCTCGATCTTTGGTGGCACGGCGGAATACGTGGCCCTGTGGTTCAAGCAGATCGGGCATGAAGGGCTGTTTTACTGGTACGTAACCGGATGCATCGCCTGTTCGCTGCTGACCGTGCTGTTCGTGCTGCCCGGTCATGACCGCATCACGCAGGAACGCTAAAAAACAAAAATTTAGACTGCCGCCTTTTTCCAAAAAGGCGGTGTTCTTTCAAAGCTTTTTGAAAAAATTCTTCACCCAGAACTTCCCGCTGTTTTACAGGCGGGTCCGCACCCTCAGTGAACATGCATGAGGTTGCGCAGGAAACCGGGGAGTAGCATGGCGTACGGGTTCACGTGCACCGCCGGGTTATCCATCGGCCCCGTGACCTGATACGTGGCGGACACGACGCCACCATTCTTTTCAGGGCTGAACAGCCAGCCCAGCAGCCCGGGCAGGTGCCCCGGCGCCGCGTTCACGGCAAAGGCGGGGATGATGGTGCCATCGAGGTTGAGTGTCTTCTTCTCGAGGTTCACGTCACCTGACACCGTGGCCCCGAGGGAGGCATTGCTGACCAGCCCGTCGGCAATATGGATATTGCCTTCATCCAGCGTGACGGGCGCATCCAGTTGTTCAACCTGAAAGCTGGGCGCATGCGGCGCACGCAGCCAGCCGTAGATCGAGGCATTGTTGGCCATGCGCACGACCGCCGGCACGTTGCGCAGCACGAACGGCCCCATATGCACCTTGCCCGAGAAGGGAGCGGTCGCGACACTGTCATCAAAGCTGCCGGTAATGTCGGTCACGCCGCCCTGCATTTCATCGGTCACCTTCATGTCCTGCAGCAGTGTGCCAAGGCTGGCCACATGCACGTCCAGCACACGCGTATTACCCTGCGGGGTCAGGTGTGCCTCGGCGGCGACCGGTCCTTCCACCGTCATGACGCCGCGCGTCAGGCGCACGCCATTGGTTTCCAGATGGCTATGCACATTCGTCAGCGTATCTTTCGGGCTGTAATACAGGGTGCGGGCATCCACATTCAGGTCCCATCTGCGCCCCGGCGGCCCCTTGACGCGGCCACTGGCCATTTCGGGAACATGATAGCCACTGCTGCCCTGCTGGCTGGCCACCTTGGCGGATGCGGTATCATCCCTGGCGGTCTGGAATGAAACCAGCGGCGACAGGTCCAGCACCTTTGCCGCCACATTCACCCCGATCGGGTCACTGTCACGCACCGGCAGCGTCACCGATGCATTGCCCATGGACCGGCCAACATGGAACCCGCGCAGGATCAGGCGGCGCGCGACGCCTGATGCGGTTTCGGCATGGCCATCGATCAGCAGGTCAGGCCCGACGGCACGGATGTTTTCGATGCTGGAAATCTGGCCATGGTCCAGGTCCAGTTCGACGGAGGCATTCGCCTCCTGCCCCACCTTCTTGGACCAGATGGGGATGGCCAGCGCCGCACGGTCAAGGTCAAGGTCGATATCCACCTGCGCCCTGCCGCCCACGTAACGGTCGTAATCCACATCCAGCTGGGCGCTGCCGGAAAAATGCTCGCCCATCTCGAAACCGGCACGCCGCACCCCTTCCGGCGTGACATGTCCCTGCAGGCTGGCGCTTTCCACCGCATGGACCATCGGCCCGCTGCGGAAATCCATGGTATAGATCACGCTTGAGGGAATGCCCGCCAGCACCCCGGTCCCCTGCAGCAGCAGGCCGTTGATCGTGGCGTCGATCCCCAGGTTGCCATTATCCAGCGGCCGCCCCACCACCACATTGCCCAGATGGACCCGCCCCAGATCGGTATGGCTGCGCAGGTCGATCTGGTCCAGCCGCACATGCGCATCCAGCGGCAGCGCGATATGCAGCGACACATTGGCCCGCCCTTCGGGGTGGGTGAAGGACATGGGATGGCGCGACAGCACATTCAGCCGCGGTTCGGCCAGCAGCGCCAGCACATCGCGCGCATTCCCCAGCAGGGTGACGTTGATGTCCCCCAGCTGCACCTTTTCATTCAGGCCCGTAATCCGCATCGAACCCGGTCCGACCTCGATCCGGCCTGTCCCGGTGGCGTCCACATGGCGGTTCGCAAGGTCCACCAGCTGATAGGCATGGCCGAAGCGGATCATGATTTCATCCGGGCCATCGAATGTCAGATGGGCATCCATGTCATGCATGGGCGGGATGGGACGCAGCCAGTGCAGTTCCATATGGTCGGCGTCAATCGTCCCCCCCAGCGAGACGAGGTCCAGCCCGTCCCAGCCCCTGTGGCTGGACAGTCCCATATTCACCTGCAGTTCCTGCACGTGTCCTTCAGGAATGTTCTGCGTCACCCACCGACGCGCACCCTTCATGGCGCGGGGGGGCCAGAAATCGCCCAGCGTCGCAAAATCCAGAGACCGCGCACGCGCCGCGACATTCAGCGCCACTGCCTTCGGATGCAGCAAGGATGCCGATTTCAGGTCCGCCGTAGCATCCAGCGTGGGACCGCTGCCATCATCGGTCGCATGGCCCGGCGCGCGCAGGTGCAGTTCCAGCCGCTTCAGCATGACATGCAGCGGACCATCAAACGGTGCATTGCCTGGCCCCGGCCCCAGCGCGCCCACCAGGTCGGCCTCCCCTTCACCCACAAGGAACTGCCCGGCCTTGCGTGTCGTGACCTTCCCGTTGCCCGCGTTCAGGTGCAGCGTGAAATCACGCGGCATGAGGAAAGGCATATCCCGCCCGCCATTACGGAAGGCGACCTGCAGTTGCCCCCCCACCGGCAGGCCCAGCGGTTCGACCTCCTTCTGTCCCGGCGCAAAGGCTGCGGGGCTGATCGGGTCAAGCTGCAGGGTCCAGTTCACCTGCCCCGGCCCGACGCGATCGCCCGTGCCATGCACCACCAGCCGTTCGCCATTGCCCTCCAGCCCGAGGCGGACATCACCCGTAATGCCCTTCTGCCCGGACTCGGTCACGACCTTCAGCCGCGCATCGGCTTCACCCAGCCGCCATGTGCGCCCGGTCATGCGATCGGCAAAATTGACATGGGTATCGGATATGACCGCCTGCCGCAGCGCCGTCAGGTCCACGGGGGCCGGTTCTTCGGGTTTGGTCGAGGGGTATGGCGTGTCAGGCCCAAGGTCGAGACCGAATTTGCCCTGGCTGTTACGCGCAAGTTTCAGCCGCCCATGTGAGGCGGAAAGTTCAAGTATCCGCACGCTGCCATGAAACAGCGCCGGACTGTCCAGTGTCAGCCGCCCCCGGCGCAGGGTATCGGCAACCTGCCCGTCACGGCGCTGGATCCGCACATCCTCCACCCATATGACCAGAGGCGCGCGCAGGCCTTCATGCACGGCGTTCCACCCCATGCGCACATGCCCGGCGGACAGGGAGCCGATGATGTCCTGATGCCGCAGCCCATGGGCAACCGGCAGCGGCATGAGCAGGCTGACCACCGGCGTTACATCCAGCGGCCCGGCGGACAGCCGCACCGTCAGCCCCAGCAGCAGCACGGCAGGCAGTGTAATGCACAGCAGCACCAGCCAGATCACCACGCGCCCGGCCGCCATCACCGCGCGGCGCACGCGGCCGGGACTGGACACAGGGTCCGGGGCGGGAGAGGGTTGACCTGCTTCCGTCATGCCGCCCACGCTATGCCATCACGCAAGGCCGCGTGACTTTTCAGCTTCTTACCGGACCGTTCGCCATGGACCAGCCTGCCTTCCCCCCCCTCGTGCCGCATCCATCGTGGCATGGCTGCACATGGCCCCACGCGGCCGATACGCGCGCGGCCCGTATCCTGCGTGAAAACCTGACGGATGCCTGCGCGCGCGCAGGGCTGCCCGACATTGCGGCGATACCCGGACTGGGGCCGCTGCTGGATGCCATCGGGGGAAACAGCCCCTACCTGTCCGATCTGGCGCTGCGCGACACGATGGCCTTTGCCGACCTGCTGAGCGATGGGGCGGATGCGTGCGTGCGGCGCATCCTGTCGGATCTGGAGGCCCTGCCGCCCGAAACCGCCCGCGCGGAGGTCATGGCTGCATTGCGCGTTGCCAAACGGCAGGCGGCGCTGGCCATTGCGCTGGCCGATATCGGCGGCGCATGGACGCTGGAGCAGGTCACCCTCGCGCTGAGCCAGCTGGCCGAGAATGCACTGGGCGCCGCGGTCAGACATCTGCTGCTGCATGCACATGACACCGGGCGACTGCGCCTGCGTAACCCCGAAACCCCGTGCCGGGGCAGCGGCTTCGTGGTTCTGGCAATGGGGAAGCTGGGCGCGCGGGAACTGAACTACTCCTCGGACATAGACCTGATCATCCTGTATGACCCGGACCGTCACCCCGGCAATGGGGAACTGCGGCATACCTTTGTGCGCATGACTAGCGATCTTGTCACGCTTATGGAAGCGCGTGATGCAAATGGTTACGTTTTCCGCATGGACCTGCGGCTGCGCCCGGACCCGTCCGCCACCCCTGCCGCCGTGTCCTTTCCCGCCGCCATCCAGTATTACGAAAGCATGGGCCGGACATGGGAACGCGCGGCCATGACAAAGGCGCGGCCCGTCGCGGGAGACATCACGGCGGGGCGCCGTTTTCTCAAAAGCATTCATCCGTTCGTATGGCGCCGCCATCTGGATTTCGCGGTAATTGACGATCTGCACGACATGAAAGCACGGATCGACCGCCATCGTAACGCGGGACATGCCAACCTGGGCAGCCTGCCGCCCGAATTCATCCGCGATCCGGACGCGGCCACGGGCTGGCTGCTGGGACAGAACGTCAAGCTGGGACAGGGCGGCATACGGGAAGTGGAATTCGTGGCCCAGGCGCTGCAGCTGGTATGGGGCGGCAGGCGGCCCGAACTGCGTGACCCCACCACGCTGGGCGCATTGCGCAGGCTGCGCCGCGCGGGTCTGCTGGAACGTGAGCAGTCCGCAATACTGGCCCGCAATTACCGCATGCTGCGACAGGCCGAACACCGGCTGCAGATGCGCATGGACCACCAGACCCATACCCTGCCGGACACACGTGACGGATTCGCGCGCTTTGCGACGTTCATGCTGGCATCGGGTGCAGGGGATCTGGCCTGTGGCATGCTGTCGGTCATGCAGCGTTCGCGCCGCACCTTCGATCTGCAGTTTGCCGAAAATGACGCGCAGGACATCACCATCGCCCCTGAAGATGCCGATGCCGCCGACCGGCTGCTCGAGCACGGTTTTCCCGCAGCCGACATAAGCGACGCCCTGGTCATCCTGAACCGGTGGGAGGGCAACCGCCTGCGCGCGCTGCGCTCGGACCGGGCGCGCAAGCTGCTGCGTCGGCTGCTGCCCGCCATCATGACGGAAATAGGCAAGCGCCGGCAGCCGCTGACCGTGCTGCGACGGTTTGACGCGCTGCTGGAACGCCAGTGGGCGGGGGTGCAGTTCCTGTCGCTTCTGGAACGCAATCCCGCGCTGATCCACCGCATCGTCACGGTGCTGGACTGCGCGCCATTCCTGGCGGACCATCTGGCGCAGACGCCCTCCGCGCTGGACGGGTTGCTGGACATGGATGGCGGCCCCGGCGCGCTGGGCACTGCCACGGCGCTGGTGCGGCGGCATATTGCAGGTGCGCAGTCGGCCGAACAGGTGCTGCCGGTGCTGCGCGGCCTTGTCTGTGGCGAGGAATTCCGCCTGTCGGTCGCACGCCTTGAACACCGCATGAGCGAGGAACGCGCCGCCCGTGCGCGCACGGCCATGGCGGAAACGGTGATACGGGGCCTGTTGCGCGTGGTCAGCGCCGAACACAGGCGCCGCCATGGCACGGTGCCCGGCGGGTCCATGTCGGTGGTCGCACTGGGCAAGGCCGGATCGTGTGAAATGATGCCGGGATCGGACCTTGACCTCATGC
Organism: Komagataeibacter oboediens; assembly: GCF_018491655.1. Lineage (NCBI taxonomy): Bacteria > Pseudomonadati > Pseudomonadota > Alphaproteobacteria > Acetobacterales > Acetobacteraceae > Komagataeibacter > Komagataeibacter oboediens. The sequence goes on from NZ_JABLUU010000007.1 coordinate 55,054, forward strand.
TGGTGTTCGATCACCCCGCCGATGCGGGGGAAAGCGTCATCCCCGCCACAACACCTGCCGATGGCCTGCCCCCTCGCCCGCTGGCGGCCGGCACGTATTATGTCCGGCTGGCGCATGCCTTTGTCGCAGCACTGACCGCACCGGGGCGCGAGGGACCACTGTACGAGGTGGACATGCGGCTGCGTCCGTCGGGGTCCAAGGGGCCGGTTGCCGTCTCGCTGTCCGCCTTCCGCCGCTATCACGCGGAATCCGCATGGACCTGGGAACGCATGGCCCTGACGCGCGCACGCGTCGTCGCGGGACCGCCGCGGCTGAATGGCGAACTGCGCGCGGCCATTGCCACGGCACTGGGCCACGGCGCCCGCACTGCGCAGGAACGCGACCAGATCATCCATGACGTGCGCCACATGCGCGAACGCCTTGCCCGTGAACGCCCCGCCACCAGCCCGTGGGACATCAAGCGCCGTCGCGGCGGACTTATGGATGTGGAATTCGTGGCCCAGGGGCTGCAACTGCTGACAACTGATCCCGCCAACCGCCGCCAATCCACCCGCCTGGCCCTGCTGCGGCTGGCGCAGGGGGGGGAAATCGCCCTGGCCGATGCACGCCTGCTGCGGCGCGCCGACCTGTTCTGGCGGGCGCTGCAGGGGCTGATCCGCATCATTTGCGGCAGTGAGATACCCGATACCATTCCCGCCGCCAGCCTTGAAATCCTGACGGGTGAATTCCGGGTGGCGGACGCGGACAGGCTGCTTGCGCGCATGGACCGCATGGCCGCTGACGTACGCAAAGTATTCGACCGGCTGTTTCCGCCCACCACGGACACATAAGCGCGCGGCGCGCATGGCGACGGTTCCCGAACGGGACAGGGCGGTGCATGATCGCCCCCATTCCACGACTGCATGCGTCCCCCCGATGGGGGCGGCGCATGCAGCCAGATCAGCGAGGCAGGTCATGAACGACACGACACCCCCCTTTCCCGAACCCGGCAGCGCCGTTCCCGATTTCAGCATGCCCGCAAGCCACGGCCGCGCGGTCAGCCTGCATGCACTGCAGGGACATCCGTTCGTCCTGTATTTCTATCCCAAGGCCAATACCTCGGGCTGCACGAAGGAAGCATGTGAATTCCAGGCCGCATTGGCGGACCTGCATAAAGACGGCGTAACCGTCATCGGGGTTTCACGCGATGACATGCCCGCGATCGAAAAATTCGCAGCCGACCATGGCCTGACCTTCCCGCTTGCGTCCGACAGTGACGGCACGGTGACCGAGGCCTATGGCGTATGGGTGGAAAAATCCATGTACGGCCGCAAATACATGGGCATTGAACGCGCGACCTTCCTGGTCGATGCCACCGGGCACCTGGTCCAGGCATGGCGCAAGGTCAAGGTCACGAACCACGTCGCCGCCGTGCGCAAGGCCATTGCTACCTTGACGCTACAGGCGGCTACCGGCGGCTAGATCAGTAATACGGCCGGCCCGGCCCGCCATAGGGGCCATAGACCACCACGGGCGGCGGCGGAGGCGGCGGTGCATAATAGGCCATGGGCGGCGCCGGGCGGTAATACATCGGCGGCGGCGGAGGGGGCGGCGGCCCGTAGGCATCAACCATGGCGCCCGCCACGGCACCGCCGACAAGGCCACCAACTAGCCCGCCGACAAACGCATCGCCACCACCACGCCCGTGGGCCTGTGCCTGCGGGGCGGCGACCGCAAGCCCTGCAAGAATCAGAAGCCCTGCTGCGATACGTCCTGTCTTCTTCATCAACCTGTTCCCGTTACTGGTCCTGATCTGGCGGGATGAAGCCTCCCGCCGGGGTCATGTAAACAGCACCGTGATGGCGATTTACGGGCAGGTTCTGCCCTTTTCGTGCCATAAAGCGTACCGCAGCGGTCCCCGGTTCAGGGATGGGCCGCGTGCAGTTCCTTCAGCCCCGACGGGACGGCAAACACGCTTTCATCCTGTGGCGTGCGCGTAACCGATGATGCTTCGACCATCACCTTGCCATCACGGATGACCTCCATCATCACGCCGTCATCGGTGTAGCAGATCTCGCTTGAACGCTGGTCGGTGTCCTGCGTCTGCCACAGGGCACAGGGTATTCCCGCAACCTTTGACACACCCGTGCGCAGCCATGTGCCCTGCGCGCGCTGGCCCATCTGCACATTGGCGGCACCCGGCGCCGGGATGACCGTCTTTATCTTCTGGCCCGGATTCACCACCGTCAGGGTCCCGGCATGATAGTCGGTAATCATGTAGGTGCTGGCATTGGCCGGGTCCACGCGCTGCATCATGCGGCTGGCGGACCAGCGCATGCGCTGGCTCATGACCTCGCTCGTGTCATGGGGGGGATAGATGGTGTAGGTCACATCCACATCGACCTGCGGGGTGACATAGGGGCTCTGGGGATCGGGATCGGCGGCGGAGGCATGGCCTGCGCCTGCCATTCCCGCCACCAGCAGACAGGCCGCCACTACCGTCCGGCGGCCGCCATGCGCATATCGTGTCACTTCCTGTAATCCTTGAAAAATTCGTACTGGGTCAAACGGCATCAGCCGCCCTTCCTGTCCGCATCCTTGCGGGCAGGCGGCGTGCCGGGCGGTGGCGGCGGATCGATCTTGCGGTATCCCTCCGGCGGCTGGAACATGCTGTCGGGAATGGGGCCGTACACCACCTTCGTCGCCTCCAGCCTGCCCTTCAGCCCGTCGCCATCCACGCCGATTTCCTGCAGCACCACGCCATCATCGGTCACGCAGGCCGTGGCACTGCCCTGATCCGTCGTGACGTCCCACTGCGTGCAGGCCACGCCAGCCACGGTGGAGCCACCCTTGCGCACGAAGGTCATGGACAGGTCGAGCAGGAAGGGATTGCGGATGCCATAACGGGCATCAAGCTGGCTGTACACCTTCTGCGGGTTGATGATGATCGTGACCTGGCGGCTCATGCGGTTGAGGATCGTCTCCCCCATGCCCTGTGGGCTGTCGATTCGCATCAGGCCACCGTTATAGGCGAACCATGTGCGCACGGCCTTGGGTTCGGGCACGCCGTCGGGCTGCACGTTATAGTCCACCTGCACGTCCCGGGTGGGGGTCAGCGGGGGATGAATGCTGCCCGGGTCCTCCGCCCGCGCGGGGGAAATGTCATGGCCGGACGCAATTCCCATGGCCACCGCCGTCATGCCCAGCCGCAGCGCACCCGCCCTTGTCCACTGCCATCGCGGGCGGGCCGTTCCATGCTTCATCATGTTTCCCCTTGCTCATCTGCCACGACGGAACCCTGCATGGCCGGTCATGTCAACCGCCCGCCCCGCATCACGAACGCAGGGTACGGATGGCGGCCTCCAGTTCCGTTACGCGATCATTTCCAATCCATGTCGCCTGTTCACGCACCGCATGGCCAAGCTGGCGCATGTAGTCGCGCGCCGGGATTTCCACCCCGCCAAAGCTGGCCAGGTGATCGGTACCGAACTGCGTATCCAGAACGCTGTATCCCCCCAGCCGCAGGCGCGCGACAAGATGGACAAGTGCGACCTTGGATGCATCGCGCATGCGGCTGAACATGCTTTCGCCAAAGAACGCCGCCCCGATCGCCACGCCATACAGACCGCCGACCAGCCTGCCGTCGTGGCGCACCTCCACGCTGTGGGCGTACCCCATGTCATGCAGCTGGCAGAACAGGGTGCGGATGCGTGGGCTGATCCATGTCGTCTCCCGCCCCGGTGCCGGTTCCGCGCAGCCATCCATGACGGCGGGGAAATCCTGATCTACCACCACGGCAAAGCGCGCCGACAGCACCGTGCGCATGAGCCTGCGGCTGACATGAAACCCGTCCAGCGGCAGGATACCGCGCATTTCGGGACAGAACCATTCCAGTTCATCCGACCTGGCGTCGGGCGCCATGGGAAACAGCCCCGCCATGTAGGCACGCAGCATAAGTTCCGGCGTAATGGGAACCGTCTCTTGACCCGTCATGTTCTTAGGATAACCCTTCCGCATGCTTTCATGGGCATAACGTCCCATCGCATGCCCCCGTTTGGCAGGAGAAACCACCCCATATGTCCGATACCCGTCCCCGCCTGTTACTGACCCAGCGCCAGACCGCACCGGTCATGCAGCGCATTGAACAGGATTTTAACATACCCGCCGTGCCGGAACGTCAACTGACAACGCGCGAACTGCTGGATACGGCACGTGCGTTCCAGCCACAGGCCATCCTGATTTCCACCGGCCTTCCGCTGCGTGGTGATGACGTGCTGCTGCTGCCCGACAGTGTGAAGGTCGTGGCCACCGTAAGCGTCGGCACGGACCATCTGGACATTCCCGCCCTGCATGCGCGTGGCATCGTGGTGACCAACACGCCCGACGTGCTGACTGAATGCAATGCGGACATGGCCATCCTGCTGATGCTGGCGGCGGCACGACGGGCGAGTGAGTATGGCGCGCTGATGCGCGAAGGCTGGGGCCGGTCGCTGGCCATGGACGAACTGCTGGGCACGCGCATAAGTGGCAAGCGGCTCGGGATTGTCGGCATGGGCCGCATTGGCCGGGCCGTGGCCAGGCGTGCGCGCGGCTTCGACATGGACGTGATGTATTCCAACCGCCGCCGCCTGCCTGCGGACCAGGAAGCCGGGGCGACCTATTTCAGCACCGTGACCGACATGCTGCCGCATTGCGACATCCTGAGCCTGCACATGCCAGCAAGCCCGGAAACCGATGGCATGATCAATGCGGACCTGCTGTCACGCCTGCCACGCGGGGCGATTTTCATCAATGCGGCGCGTGGGGCGCTGGTGGATGAAGATGCGCTGATCGATGCCCTGCGCAGCGGCCAGCTTGCTGCCGCCGGGCTGGATGTCTACCGCAACGAACCCAATCCCGACCCGCGCTTCCTTGAGCTGCCCAACGTCTTCCTGACCCCCCATGTGGGCAGTGCGACGGTGGAAACACGCACCGACATGGGCATGCTGGCGGTGGACAACGTTGTTGCGGTGCTGAATGGCCGCGACGCGCTGACGCCGGTCCGCGCCTGATGGCGACGCGACAGCGGAAAAGGACAGGGTCATGATCGGACTGCCCGGCGTTTTTGTGGTATTTGCGCTGATCACGCTGCTGCTGCAGTATCTTGTCCCCCGTTACCACGGAATACTGGATACGCTGCTGGGGTTTTACGCGCTGTTCGCGCTGGTGGCTGCGATCATCGAACTGCGCGCCCACCCGAACCCCGCGCCCGGCGTACCGGACAGATCATAAAGGCGCTTCCGGTGTGGCCTTTTCAAAAAAAGGCGGCACCGGAAGTCCCGTTCCCCTCAATCAGCTTTCGCGCATCTGCGCGGCCGCATGGGCCTTCAGGTCAATCGCGGTACGACGGACTTCGGGCCCGTATTCACGTTCCAGCCGACGGATGGTGAAATGCGCCTGCGCCACCGCGCGGTAATGCGACAGGAACGCGACATTCAGCGATGCCCCGCACAACGCACCGGCCACCGGCATCATCTGCAACGCGAATTTACGTGACAGGCCCAGCCCGTAATGGGTCGCGACCTCACTGACCAGCATGACGACCGGGCGACCACGCAGCATGGCGCGGGCGGAGAAATAGCCCAGTTCGTTATCTTCTCCCTGCCCCTGTCCCTTTGACGCGCCAAAGGGGAAGGCACGCAGCGCGAACACTTCCAGACAGGCGGCGCGCGCCTCCTCCTGTGACAGGTCTTCACCCTGTTCGCGTGCGATGCGGGCGATTTCACGCATGATGGTCAGGGTGGTGAAACTGACATCCGCCATAAGCCCGGGCAGGCCGGTAAAGCCACCCACGGCCCCCGACACCGTAACGGCGGCCTTCAGCGCCGGGTCACGCCAGGCCGCCCCGTCATCAGGGGTGGCCGATACGTCACGGGGGCGGTCCATGCCCACAACCGCCAGGTCAAAGGCGCGGCGGATGGCGGTTTCCGCTGTCGCCTGCAGCCGTGCCTGCAGCGCCGGGGCCAGACCCAGCGTGCGCATGCCCAGCATGGCCGCCTGCCCCACGGCCCCGCCCATAAGGTCAGCAAGGCGCACCAGCACGCCGCGCCCTGACTCGACCCGTTCCAGCGCCTGCTGGAGTTCAGTGATACACGCGCTGTCCAGCGTCAGCGGCGCCAGTTCGTTTGAGGAACCTGCACTCATTACAATGCCCTTCGCCTGATCTTCCGTACCTTACGGACTGGTGCGCCCTGCCCGGCCATGATGGCCGGGCACGGGCAACCGCCCGCAACACCCATGCGGCAGTTCCCACCGTTTCAGCACCATGATGCGGTTCTTGCAACGTGCATCACCATGCCCACAGCCATGAAACGTGGCATGGGGCCTAGCTGTTCCAGCCGCCCATCCGGCACAGATGGCGCCAGTGCGCATCCGAAACCGGCACGACAGACAGCCGCGACTGCCGGATCAGCGCCAGATCCGCAAGGTCCGGGTCGGCCTTCATTGCCGCCAGCGTGACCGGTTGCGGCATGGGACCGATGGCACGCACGTCAACACAGACCCATTTGCCATCCGCCGCCGTAGGATCGGGATAGGCGTCCCGCGCCACCTCGACCACGCCCACGATCTCCCGGCCCACGTTGGAGTGATAGAAAAACGCCCGGTCCCCCACCTTCATGGCCGCGAGGTTTTTCTTCGCCTGGTGGTTGCGCACGCCGGTCCACGGTTCAATGCCGTTTTTCACCTGCTCGGACCATGAAAAGGCATCCGGTTCGGACTTGATCAGCCAGTACGCCATGACCGTTTTTTTACTCCACCCGAAGCCCATCACGAAAAACTGAACGGAACGGACGGATCACCACGCTCTCGAACAGGTCAACCTTTGCGTACGGGTCTTCCACCGCGAATCCTTCCGCCGCAGCACGGTCAGCCACATCCACCACCAGCAGGCTGCCACAGGGGCGGTTTTCCGCGTCCAGCAGCGGACCGCCATGAACAATGTGGCGCTTCCACCGTTCCAGATAGGCCAGGTGACGTTCGCGTGTTGCCTTGCGGGTTTCAAGACTGGCGGGCTTGTCGGTACAAATGATCGCAAACAGCATGTTTTCTCCTCCTGCGGGCCGACCGTACCATGATGGGACAGGACTGGCCGTGTCTTTTTTAACGCGATAGTGTAGAGCAGGAAAACGCAAGCCCCCACCCACACCGGGGGGATGCCACGAATTTCTTGACCGTTTTCATCGCAGGGACAGGTGCCCCGGGCACGGATGGATCAACCTTGAACGCAACGCAGAGCCTTACCGCACGAACCGGTAACCTTTTTCACCGTTACGCCAATCCCGGCCGTTTCCTGCGCATGGGGGCGAAGCTGCAGCCATGGCTGACATGGCCCGCGCTGGTGCTGTCCGCCGCCGGAATCATATGGGGACTGTTCTTCTCCCCCGCCGACTGGCAGCAGGGTGACAGCGTGCGCATTATGTACGTGCATGTGCCGACCGCGTGGCTGGCCTCGTCCGGTTACATGGGGCTGGCGGTGTGTTCGCTGCTGTCACTGGTCTGGCGGCACCCGCTGGCGGATCTGGCTGCGGTGGAAATCGGGCCGGTGGGTGCCGCCATCACCGCGGTCTGCCTTGCCACCGGTTCGCTGTGGGGCAAGCCGATGTGGGGCACGTGGTGGGTATGGGATGCCCGCCTGACATCCGTTCTGGTGCTGTTTTTCCTGTATCTGGGCCATATCGCGCTGATCCGTGCGTTCGATGAACCACAGCGTGGCTACCGCGCCGCCGCCATACTGGGGCTGGCGGGCGCGGTCGACCTGCCGATCATCAAGTTCAGCGTACAGTGGTGGAACACCCTGCACCAGCCCGACAGCATCACGGTTACGGGGGCACCGACCATGTCCACCTCCATGCTGTGGCCGCTGGGCCTGACCACACTGGGCTTTACGCTGGGGTTTGGCGCGATCGTGCTGGCCCGCCTGCGCGCATCGGTCATGGAAAGCCGTATCCGCACGATCCTGGCCGCCAGCCGTGGCCGCCAGTCCACCAGTCCCGCACCCCAGCCTGACAGTGCCGCCGTATGACCCATCTGCCCTATATCCTGGCCGCCTATGGCCTGACGCTTGGCGTTGCGACGGTCCTGTCCGTCAATGCCGCCGTCCGCCTGCGCAGGGCGCGCAGGCGCCTGTCCGCCATTGAACAGCCCCGGACACGCCAGCCGTCATGACCCGCAAGAGCCGACGCCTGTGGCTGGTGGTGGCATGCATGATTGGACTTGGGTCCGCTGCCGCCCTCACCCTTAACGCCTTTTCATCCAATATCGTCTTTTTCATGGCCCCGTCGCAGGTCCAGGCCAAGCCGCCGCCGGCTGACCGCACCATCCGCCTTGGCGGCATGGTCGTGGCTGGCAGCGTGCGCCGTGAAAAGGTAAAGGATTCGCCTGTCGCCATATTCGACGTGACCGACGGGCAGGCCGCCGTGACCGTGCGGTATGAAGGCATCCTGCCCGACCTGTTCCGCGAGGGGCAGAGCGTGGTTGCCGTGGGCACCGTCAGCCCCGACGGCACTTTCCGCGCCAGCGAGGTACTGGCCAAGCATGACGAAACCTACATGCCCAAGGAAGTGGCCGAAGAATTACGCCGCAGCGGCAAGTGGGACCCCCGTTTCGGCAAGGCCCCCGACGCGGCAAGCTGGAACACCATGACGGCGTCCGACCCGAAAAAACCGGCCACCCCGACACCTGACGGAAACTGACATCCGCAATGAACCCGGAACTTGGAAATTTTGCACTGGCGCTGGCATGCTGCATGGCCGCCGGACAGGCCATCCTGCCCCTGATCGGGGCCAACCGGCGTGATGCGCGCCTGATGGCGCTGGCGCCTGCGCTGGCGGTGGGGCAGATGATCGCGCTGATCACCTCCTTTGCGTGCTTGATCCACGCAGCCATCACAAATGACTTTTCGGTGCAGAACGTGGCCGCCAACAGCGCGGTCAGCAAGCCGCTGCTGTACAAGATCACCGGCGTATGGGGCAATCATGAGGGATCGGTCCTGCTGTGGGCGATGATCCTGTCGATCTGCGGTGGCGCCGTAGCACTGTTCGGCCGCAACCTGCCATCCGCACTGCAGGCGCGCGTGATCGCGGTGCTGGGTGGGGTCGCGGCGGGCTTTGAACTGTTCTGCCTGACCACGTCCAACCCGTTCGCGCGCGTATGGCCTGCGCCGCTGGATGGACAGGGCATGAACCCGCTGCTGCAGGACCCCGGCCTCGCGTTCCATCCGCCCATTCTCTACACTGGTTATGTCGGCTTTGCCGTACCGTTCGCATTCGCCATCGCCGCCCTGATCGAGGGCCGGGTGGATGCGGCATGGGGGCGGTGGGTACGCCCATGGGCGGTGGCAGCATGGTGCTTCCTGACCTGCGGCATCGCCATGGGGTCGTGGTGGTCTTACTACGTGCTGGGCTGGGGTGGATACTGGTTCTGGGACCCGGTGGAGAACGCCTCGCTGATCCCGTGGCTGACGGGCACCGCGCTGGTTCATTCCGCCATTGTGGTGGAAAAGCGTGAGGCGCTGAAGATCTGGACCGTCCTGCTGGCCATTGGCACGTTCTCGTTCTCGCTGTCCGGCACGTTCCTTGTGCGGTCGGGCATCCTCAATTCCGTGCATGCCTTCGCCAATGACCCGGCGCGTGGCGTGTTCATCCTTGGCCTGCTCGCACTTGTCATTGGCGGGTCGCTGCTGCTGTTCGCCATCCGCGCGCCGCAACTGACCACGGGGGGGCTGTTTTCGCCCGTATCGCGTGAGGGGCTGCTGGTCCTGAACAACATCCTGCTGTGTTCGATCTGCGCGGTGGTGCTGACGGGCACGATGTACCCGCCCTTCATGTCGCTGCTGTTCGGCAAGACGATTTCGGTTGGCAAGCCGTTCTTTGACGCCACCACCATTCCGCTGGCCATACCGCTCATGGTGTTCATGGGGTTTGGCCCGATGGTGCCGTGGAAGCGGGCACAGATGTGGCCGGTGCTGCGCCGCCTGTGGTGGGCGGCCTGCGTTGCGCTGGTGGCGCTGGTTGTCGCGACCTTCCGCATGCGTGACATCCTGCCGGTGCTGGCGACCGCAACCGCCGTGTGGGTGATCTGTTCCAGCATCGCCGATATTGCCGAGCGACTGCGCCTGTTTCGCCAGCCGCTGGGGCAGAGCTGGCAGCGCGCCCGCAGCCTGCCGCGCGCAGTGTTCGGCGCGGCACTGGCCCATGCGGGCGTTGGCATCGTGGTGCTGGGCATTGCCGGCATGTCGCAGGCGGCCCACCGCATTGTGGAAGTGCATGTAGGCGAGAGCGAGATGCTGGCCGGTGACAGCTGGACCCTGACCGACGTGCATCCGGCGGAAGGCCCGAACTACAGCGCGCTGGTCGCCACCATCGAGGTCCGCCACAATGGCCGGCTGGTCACCACGCTTCACCCCTCCAAGCGCACATTCGCCAGCCAGCACCAGACCACGACGGAAGTCGCGATCCATACCAACCTGATGGCCGACATCTATGGCGTGCTGGGCGACAAACATGGGGATGACGCCAACCCGACCTACGTGCTGCGCCTGCATTACAACCCGCTGGCACCGTGGATGTGGCTGGGCGGGCTGATCATGGCCTTTGGCGGGGCACTGTCGCTGTCCGACCGGCGCGTACGCGTCGGTGCGCCACGCCGGGCGAAAACCGTTGACGTGGTGGTGGTGCAATGAGCGGCCAGCCGTCTTCCCCCACCCGTCGCCGCCTGCTGATGGCGGCTCCGCTGGTTGTCGCCGGCGGGGTGGGCGTGGGATTCTGGCGCATGCTGTCGGGCATGACAAAGGGATCGTTCGACCCGCATGACATCCATGCCCCGGCGCTGAACCGCCCGGTGCCGGATTTCGCCCTGCCGGACCAGGCACCGGGACAGGGCTTTTCCGCGCAGGACCTGCGTGCGCTGAAATCCCCGGTTCTGGTGAACTATTTTGCGTCATGGTGCATTCCATGCGTTGCCGAAATGCCGGTGCTGAACGCGCTGAAGGAACGGCTGCCGATATGGGGCATTGCCTACAAGGACAAGCCCGAGCACGCGCTGGGCTTCGTGCAGCGCGCGGGGAATCCCTATGCCCGTATTGCCGCCGACCGTGACGGGCTGGCGGCAATTGACTGGGGCGTGTCCGGCGTGCCGGAAACCTTCCTGATCGGCCCGGGCGGCGTGATCCGCTGGCATACGGCCTCACCCATTACCGAAACCATGATTACCAGTACGATCATGCCGCTGGCGGACAGCCTGAAGCCATGAAGACACATTCCCTGCGCCATGGGGGCGTGATCGCCCTGCTGGTCTGCCTGCTGTCCGCCCCGCTTGTAGCCATGGCGGTGGACGACCCGTCGGAAATGCTGCCCGACCCGGCGCAGGAACAGCGCGCCGAGGCCATCGGGTCACAGTTGCGCTGCCTTGTGTGCCAGAACGAGTCGATCGAGGACAGCAGCGCCGACCTGGCCCGTGACCTGCGCCATGTCGTGCGTGAACACGTGGCCAGGGGCGAAAGCAACCGGCAGATCATGGACTGGATGGTCAATCGCTATGGCAACTTTATCCGCCTCAGGCCACCGCTGACCGTTGGCACGCTGCTGCTGTGGATCATGCCGCTTCTGGCCCTGTGCATTGGCATCGGCGTGGCGTGGTGGACATTCCGCAGGCCCCGCACGGTGACGCCCACGCCCCTGACGGACGAGGAACGCCGCCGTCTGTCCGACCTGACCGAAACACGCTGAGAGTCACATGATCTGGATTGGTATCTGCCTGCTTGGCGTGATCGCACTGCTGCCCGCGCTGATCTCGTTCCGTCGCACCACCCTGCTGCGTGATGAACGCGAGACGGCGCTTGTCCTGCATCAGGCGCAGCTTGCGGAACTGGAACGCGATCTGGTCGAGGGCATGATCGCGCCCTCCGAACATGACAGCGCGCGGCTGGAAATCCAGCGCCGCCTGCTGGGCACGGACATGCTGCCTGCCTTCGTCGCGGGTCAGGGGGCGTCCACCGGGGGCATTACCGCAGCGCTGATCGCGCTGCCGGTTGCCGCCGTCGGGCTGTATCTGACGGTCGGGCATCCGTCGCTTCCGGCCCAGCCGCTGGCCCCACGCCTTGTGGCCCTGCAGCATGAAGACCACCGCAATGACGCGATCATCGACCGCCTGCGCGACCAGCTGAAACAGATCCCCGCCGGTGACCCCAGCCTGTTCCAGGGCTACGTGCTGCTGGGCCAGGCCGAAGCCGGGCGTGACCACTATGCCGCTGCGGCGCAGGCATGGCGCAGCGCCATAGAGCAGCGTTTCGACCCCGAAGTCGCCGCCCGCGCGGCAGAAGCGCAGATGATGGCCGATGGCGGCCATATCTCGCCCGAGACGGCGGACCTGTACCGCCGCGCGCTGGATGCGGCACCGCCCGATGCACCGTGGCGCATGACGGTGCAGCAGCGGATTGCGCAGTCCGAACATCAATAACGCGCTATCCCGGCATCCGTCCGGGCGTTTTGGGCTTGCCAGTTTCATGGCGTTGGGCGGAAACTGATGTCATGAGCAAGGACAACACCCCCTCCCCCGCCCCTGTCGCCGATACGGCGCAGGACGAAGCGGCCAAGGAAGCCGCGCTACTGAAACAGCCTGCCGAGGCGGATGAAGTCGGTGGCCCCAAGGGGCCTGAACCGACCCGTTATGGTGACTGGACGGTCAAGGGACGGTGCGTGGATTTCTGAGAAAGCATCTCAAAATACTCCACCGATAAAAATGAAAAGTTTCTGGTGGTCGCCTTTTTCAAAAGGGCAGCGTTCTTCGAAGCTTTTTGAAAAAAGCTTCACCAGAAACTTCTTACAGTCCCTGATCCATTCCCGGCGTGGCGATCAGCCGATTTCGTTTGGCAGCGGACCACGACCGAAGGACGTCTGTCGCGCGCGGTGCCCCGGCGGCGGCACGTTACATGAAATCAGGTAGATCCCCGCAACGAACACAAGCTGCGACAGGGAATTGAACCACAGCGCCAGTTCATATGCCCGGTCCGCCGTAACGGCCTGATAGAAGGCATAGGCCGCGAACGGAATGGAAATGGGCCGCATGCCCGCCAGCATGACGCGCAGCGGATTCTGGTATCCCGGTTTTACCAGCCTGCGCATGCGGTGGATGCCGATATAGAAAATCACCTCGAAAAACCAGCCGAGCACGTTTGTAATCAGGTTATCCAGCGTCATGCCCTCCAGCACCAGCAGGGCGGAAATGGACGCAGCCGACAGCACGATGGACCCGACCTGAAAGCTCATGCCCATTTCCATGGCCGTCAGGCGTTCAGGCAGGGCATCGGCAAAAGGCTGGAAAACCCGGTCCAGCAGCCAGGCGTCAAACTGGTTGACGCGATTACCAAATGACATGACAGTTCCCAGTATCCTCATATCGATCGTGGCGCAGGCGCATCCGCCGTTCCATCACGCGCCACAGGCGGCAGTGACCACCGCATCGGGATATACCCCCGCCATTCCGGCCACCGCGGTATTGCTGAGCATGACGATGCTCATGCCACGCGCACGATCCACCACCCATTGATGCCCGTACACGCCCCCCCATGTAAAACTGCCGGGGCTGAGGGGCGTACGCGCCACCGCCGGGTCCGCTATGATCGCCGCCCCATAACCGAAGCGCCGTCCCCTCGCCAGTGGCCCCATATCAATATCGCCAATCGCGTTCCTGCCAAACAGCATGGCGGACGCGGGGGACAGCATCCCTTCACCACCAATGCGCACCGCTTCGAGGAATGCGAGGAACTCCGCAGCCGTCCCTACCATGCCCGCGCCGCCGGATGGATAGGACGCGGGATTGGGGATGCGGTCGGGGGCGAAGCGGATTTCCCCCACCCCGCCGCCAGGCAGCAGGCGCGGCAGGGCATATTCCGCCCCCATGCGGATTGGAACCGGCCGGGCATCGGCATAACAGGTGGCAGGGGACTGCAATGGCGTCAGCATGAAACCGCTATCCCGCCACCCCAGCGGCGTGCCGACATACCGCCGCACCGCTGCAGGCAACGACAGGCCGCATGCCTTTTCAATCACCCCGCCCATCACATCCAGTCCCAGCGAATAGGCCCATCCCTGCCCCGGCGCGAAGATCAGCCGCGTTGACGCCAGTCGGGCCAGATTGTCCGCCAGCGACAGTCCCGGTTCCGCAATGCCGTCAGATACACCCACGCGGGTATAGGGATTGTCATCACGCGGAAACGAAAATCCATAGCTCAGACCACTGGTATGGGTCAGCAACTGGTGCAGCGTGATTTCGCACGCACGCCCATCGGGCATGGCGGGACGGAAATGCGGCAGGTACCGCGTAACGGCGGCATGCAGGTCCAGCAGCCCTTCCTCCGCCATGGCCAGGGCGACGGCGGTCACCACCGGCTTGGTCAGGGATGCAAGGCGGAACAGGGTATCGACCTGCATCGGCAGGCCGCCTTCCCGGTCGGCCTGACCCGCGGCTTCCGCCACCACGACCTCTCCATCCACCGCCACCATGACCACGGCACCGACCAGACGGGACGTCTCAACAGCTGCATCCATGACCTGACGGATACGTTCGCGCATATGGGCCTTATCCACCGAGACATGGGACATGGTTCGATCCTTATAAGGGAGGGTTATGACAGGCAGGGGCCGCATGAACTGGTCGCCATGACCAAAGCAGCGTAGTCTGGAGATATGATAGCACGCCTGTTTTCCAAAACATTATGCCTCTCCCTCCTGTTATGTGGCAGTTGCCTGGTACCGTCCATGGCCCGCGCGGTGTCCCCCGCTTCCGCCACCGTCCAGCCTGAAACGCCGTTGCAGGCCACCCTGCCCAACGGACTGCGCGTGGTAATCGTGCCCGACCGGCTGGCCCCGGTTGTCAGCACCGAAATCAACTATCTGGTGGGGTCCGCTGCTGCACCCGCGGGCTTTCCCGGCACTGCGCATGCATTGGAACACATGATGTTCCGTGGCAGCAAGGGGCTGGACCGTGACCAGATGGCGGCCATCGGCGCGCGACTGGGGGGTGATTACAATGCGGATACCACGGAAAACGTAACGCAGTTCTTTTATACCGCACCTGTGGACAACCTTGATGTCCTGCTGCGTATCGAAGCCCTGCGCATGAATGGCCTGACCCTTGCAGCCGATGACTGGACGCACGAACGCGGCGCGATCGAGCAGGAAGTCTCCCGCGATCTGTCCAGCCCCGGCTATGTCTATCTGTCGCGGCTGCAGTCCATCCTGTTCGCCGGTACGCCCTATGAGCATGACGCGCTGGGCAGCCGTCCATCCTTTGACAGGACGGATACGGCCCTGTTGCGCCGCTTTTACCGGCAGTGGTACGCGCCCAACAACGCCATCCTTGTCATTGCAGGTGACGTGGATCCCGCGCGCACGCTGGCGATGGTGCGCGAAACCTTTGGCGCGATCCCCGCGCGCAGGCTGCCGGCCCGTCCGGAAATCCACCCGGGTCCCGTTCATGCGCAGACCCTGCAGTTCCCGACCGATTACCCGGTAGGCCTTGTGGCCATCGCCAGTCGCATGCCGGGCCAGAGCAGCCATGATTATGCCACCGCACGCATCCTGTCCGACGTGTTGTGCAGCCAGCGTGGCGCGTTGTACGACCTGGTGCCACAGGGGCGTGCGCTGCTGTCGAGCTTCGATTTCGTGACCAAGGCGGATGCCGGCATTGGTATTGCGATCGCAGCCTTCCCCAAGGGGACCAGCCCCGCCCCGCTGGAGGCGCGCATGCGCGACATCCTGCGTACCTTGCGTGAAAACGGTGTGCCATCAGATCTGGTCGATGCAGCCAGACGCAAGGAACTGGCGCAGCTGGGCTTTGCCGCCAACAGCATTTCCGGCCTTGCGGAAAGCTGGTCGGAGGCACAGGCCATAATGGGCCTGCAGTCGCCCGATGATGAAGCTGCCGCCTTTGCCGCCGTCACACCCGAAGACGTCAACCGCCTTGCGCGTGAGGTGCTGGACCCGCAACAGGCCATTACCGCCATCCTGACCCCGCGCGATGGCGGCCATCCTGTCGCGGACAAGGGATTTGGCGGCGCGGAATCTTTCGCCAGCACACCGGACCATCCCGTCACCCTGCCCCGCTGGGCCAATGACAGCCTGCTGGCCCTGCGCCCGCCCGAAACATCGGTCCAGCCAGCGCAGTACACCCTGCCCAATGGCCTGCACCTGATCGTGCGTCCGGCATCCGTCAGCCATACCATCAACGTGTATGGCACCATCCGCCAGAACGAGGACATGCAGGAACCACCCGGCAAGGAAGGCATTGCCGACATTACGGATGAACTGTTCCGTTATGGCAGCACGACGCACGACCGCGTCGGACTGCAGAAGGCGCTGGACGATATTGCCGCGACCGAAAGTGCCGGATCCGATTTCAGCCTGAACGTGCTGACGCCTGACTTTGACCGGGGGCTGGACCTGCTGGCGGAAAATGAACTGCATCCCGCCCTGCCCGAACAGGGGTTCAGGGTCGTGCGCGGCAATACGGCGGCATCCCTGTCCGGCCTGCTGCATTCACCCGAATACCTGTTCCAGCGCGCCATGCAGGGCGCGGTATCCCCTGCGGGCGACCCGTCATTGCGGCAGGCGCGGCCGGAAGGGGTGATGAAACTGACGCTGGCGGACTGCCGTGCCTTCTGGAAAGCGGCCTACAGGCCGGACCTGACCACCATCGTCATTACCGGCGATATTACGCCCGCTGCCGCCTACCGCGCGGTCTCGCGCACATTCGGCGCATGGCGGGCCAGTGGCCCGACACCCGTGGTTGACCTGCCCCCCCGGCCCGACAGCCATACCAGCGTGATGAAGGTGCCCGACCCGTCCAGCACGCAGGCTACTGTCTCGCTGCCAGAAAGCCTGTCGCTGAACGTGTCCGATCCTGACCATTTCGCGCTCAACCTTGGTAATGAAATCCTTGGGTCCGGCTTTTCATCGCGCCTGTATCGCGACCTGCGGGTGCGCAGCGGCTATGTCTATACCGTACGCAGCCATCTGACATGGAAACGCCACCGCAGCGCCTACAGCATTTCCTTTGGCGCGGACCCTGACAAGGTCGCGGCGGCGCGCAATGCCGCCATCCATGACATTACCGCCATGCAGGAACAGCCCGTCAGTGAAGATGAGCTGGCCATGGCGCGCGCGGGCATGCTGCGCGGGCTGGCCCTGCAATCCGCCAGCCTGGACACCATTGCGGCAACTTACCTGCATTTCAGTGATCTTGGCCTGCCACTGGACCAGAACGACATTGCGGCCCGGGCCTATTACACGCTGGATGCCATCGCGATACGCGACGCATTTCGCAAATGGATACGTCCCGCCGACCTGGCTGAAATCATCAAGGGACCGCCTGACGCGCCATAATGCCACGAACCGGCCCAAAACATGGACGGGGCGGGTTGGCCTGCCCCGATCTTCAGGTTATGAACCAGATAGGATAAATTCGACGTAGATGACCTCTTGTTACAGTTTGCTGAAATTTTATTTCAAGACAGAATAAAACCGGTTTCAAAAGGAATTTTCAGTCATGGATACCCCCGCAACGCAGGATGAAGTCGTTGGCACATGGTTATCCATTTCGCATCGGTTCTATATTTCCTATGTTTCGCAAAAAGACGAATGGCATATCTTCCGTGTGACCGTAAAACACATCCTGACCATGTTCGGGATCAGGCCATCACGGCAGGCACGGACATCGTGTGGCGATTTTTATGTCAAAGACAATGAACTGAAAGACATGACGGACAAACAGTTTGTCCGTCACATCATGCACCTGTCCGACAAGGCCTCCTATCAGGAATACGGCCTGCGTTGACCTGCCTGACAGACGGATATGTCACCCGTTGCGATGCTGACGGAAAACAATAAAGGGTCCGCTGAAAACGTCCGGAATATGTGCAGGACGTTTTGCAGACAGACCCTTCAGACAGTCCCCTAATGGGACGGGGCGTAATGGATCATGAAGATCCCATGCACTTCATCCCAGCTTCCGGAGCGGGAATATCCCCCCTCCAGTCCCATGCGCCATCCGGGTGTCAACTGGTAGATCATGCGCGCCTGTACGTTCCCCGCCAGACCGCCAGTCGACAGCCCGGCATAGGTCTGGTGCCCCTGAACACCACGTCCCCCCAGCGGAAAGATCGCGGTCGGGTCCTGCGTATAATGCTGGTAGCCTGCTTCCCCCCTGAACATCCATGACCACCGGCCGGAATGTCCGTCATAAGTCACCGGCACCAGCGCCGCCATGAAGGCGCGGGGGGAGAAGTATCCCCCCTGTCCCCACGTGAAATAATACGTGTTTCGCTTGTAACCGAAATAGACCAGATCAAGCCCGAGCCGCAGGTGCTGGGTATCGCGCCCCTTCCATATCTGCGCCGATCCGCCTGCCCCGGCTTCCGCTTCATGGTTGGCGACCGTGTTGGTTCCCTTCATGACGGCATAGCCGCCACCGGCATAGACATTATAGGCCTGCGTGCCCCATTCCAGCTGGCCATGCCCCCGGTTGCGGGTCACACCACCCCAGACCTGTCCCGTGCCCGGATCACGCGCCCCGGCATAGGACAGCAGGCTGTCGATCACGGCGCGCCGTTCCCCCGTCACGCGCAGGGTCAGGTTACGCGTCAGTTGCGGAGCCAGTTCGATCCCGCCCACCACGTTTGACGTGGTAAAGCCCAGCGGGGTCGAGCCGACGTCCGCCGTCACCCAGTCATATTTGTAGCGCACCCCCACCGCGACACCCCCAACGGCGCCGGGCATATGGAAACCGGGCCGCACGCCATTCGCCGCCACCGTTCCATATTGCTGCGCGTTGGCTGGCTGCGCCAGCGCATTACCCGACAGCAGCACGCTGGGCATGATGGAAAAGGATACCGTCTGGCGGGTGGACGATAACGGGATCGTGGCCGTCATCGGAATATTGATCGATGTCAGGTGACCCAGCCCGCTCTGCCCGGAACGGTCGCGGATCTCGACATTGCCATCCGCCTGTGGCGCAAGGGCGCGGGACAGGTAGCCTGCCTGCCGGTCCAGTGTCTGCACCGGTGTCAGTCGCGGATCATAGGTATAGGTTTCGGGCATGGTCACGCCGGACCCGACAACAAAGGGAAGGCTGGCATCGGGCCGTTCATCACGTGCGCGCGTGCGTCCCTCCGCACAGCCGGGGTCAAGGCGCATGGCGGAATTCATCTGTTCCTCCAGCGAGGCGGAGGTTGCGCAGTCCAGCATGCGGGCATGGCGCAGGTCACCCAGCTGCCGCCGTTCCCGCCCGGCATGACCGTCCAGTTCCGCCTGGATTTCCCACGTATCACCCCATTTCGGGTGATGATCCATAAGGGATGCGGCCATGTCACGCGCGACATGATCCTGCCCCACGGCCAGTGCGTCGCGGGCAACGGTGGCCTGCACCACCCTGTCATCCGGCTGCAGATGCAGGGCCCGCATGTCGAAATCCAGCGCCTGCCGCGAATGGTGACGGACATTTTCCACCCGTCCCCGCGCCAGCAGAAGCGCCACGGAATCCGGGTCCTGCGCCAGTAACGGATCAATGACCTTTTCAGCCAGGTCGGGCTGGCCGGCCACGTCGTACTGGTCCGCACGGGCAACGACAATGCTTTCTCGTATCTGCTTGCGGGCGTCACGCTGCTGCGGTGTCAGATCCAGACCTTCTGCATCCAGTCGGTCCATGACACGCTGCGCGGCAGAAGGATCACCCAGTTGCACGAACGTTCCGCCACACGCCAGCGCCTGATCCACCCCCAGCGTACCGCCCGCCTGCATCATGGCCCGGTCCAGCACCGCCATGGCCTGGGCATTCGACGCATGGCGGCGCAGCATGGCATCCACGACCATCTGTCCACGCATGCCATCGGGATCGGGGGCGACCGGCATGTCCTGCAGCATCGCCACGGCCTGTGCATCATTGGCAGGCAGCGCCTGAAGCCGTTTCCACAATGTCACCAGCGCCACGCCACGCGCCATATCGGGGGTTATGGCGGCGGGGGGCATATGCGCCAGCAGCGCTGCAGCCCCGGACATGTCATGTGTCTGCATGGCGAACGCGAAACAGGCCTGAAGCGCATCCGTGCGTCGAGACGCAGTATCACAGAAATGCTGCATCAATGTCTGGGCGCGATCCGTCTGGCCCAGCGCCACCAGCGCCTGGGCCAGATGCAGGTGATCCCAGCCGTTATCCGGCAACTGCCGCAACGCCTGTTCCAGCAGGGTCGCGCGCAGGCGCGGGTCGGTTGTCGCCTGTGCGCGGGCCTGCAGCAGCAGTCCCTCCAGCACGGGCAGGCCCGCGTAATGCACGGCGCGCAGCCTGTTGATCTGCCGTGCCGCTTCCCCCAGCCTGCCTTCACGGATCAGGATGCCCGCAAGCCCGGCTTCGGCCGAAGGGTTGCCCGGCGAGAGGCGCAACAGGTCCGTCCAGGCCACTTTTGCGGCCGGCCAGTCGTGCCGCGCTTCCAGTATGATGGCACGGACCTGAACGGTATCGGCAATCCGGCCGTGCCTTTTTTCAATTTCTTGCAGCAGGGTCCATGCACGGTCGTATTCACGGTGCGACACCAGTTGCCACATCTGTGGCAGCGCCGGGTCATTTTCCGGAGCGTCAAGGGCCACAAGCGCACTGTGGATTTCGACATTGGCCGGATCCAGCGCCACGGCCTGCGTCAGCAGCGCCCGGGCCTTTGTCATGTCTCCACGCCGTTGCGCGACAAGGCCCAGCCCCTCGGTCGCGGCAGCGCGGACGGATGGCTCATCCACACAGTCCTGAAACGCGGCTTCCGCCTGCTCCAGATCGTTATGCGCCAGCGCCGTAAACCCCGTATTGACCCGCTGCATGCGCTCAATCTGCTGCATGCGCTGGCTGATCACCGTGTCATCGGGGTGAATGTCCAGCCATGCCCGGTAATAGGGCGCGGCCTGCGGGTCCACCCCCATCCAGTCCAGCGTCCTGCGCCATACCTGAACCGCTTCATCACGGATCCGGGACGACGTATCGGGCGATGTTGCAAGCGCACGCATGTCGGCAAGTGCTTCAGGGCGGGAAACGGGCCGGTATCCCAGCGACTGATCCAGGGCGATGCGGGCTTCCATATCGTGCGGCCCGATTGACAGCAGGGTTCTCAGCCGCCGAACGGCATCGTCATATCCCAGTGGCGCCCCCGACAGGACGCGGTCATATTCCACCTCCAGCGCGGGGGGCAGCAAAGGCTGAGGAAACAGGGCACGATACTGGAACATCGCCTGCGTGGCATGCCCGGCGTCCGCCGTGGCGCGCGCATGCGCAAGGGCTGCCCTGTCGACCGGTGGCTGCGCGATCCACTGCCGCAGGGCCGCGATCTGTTCGGTGGACCCATGCGCGTTTTCAAGCCTGAGCAGGGTCTGGCGCGCGGCTGCGGGGTCGCCCTGATGCGCCTGTACCGCACCCAGCATCAGCAGGGCCTCGATATTGTCCGACTGGATCTGCAACGCACGCTGCAGGGCATGCAGGGCGTGCGTGTCCTCGTCATGGTTGATCCAGAAATACCCTTCCTCGATCTGCTGGTTGACGATCCCCTCGGCATAGCTGACTGACGGAGGCACAGCGGCCCGTGCCGCCCCCGCCGTCCCCAGCATGCCAATCGCGCCCGCCAGCATGATGCGCCTGCACGCCGCCACAAGGCTGGTGCCAGAAGAAAGAAACTGCCGGTACGGCACGGATGGGTCAGGGTGCATTGATCGATTTTTCTGTTACAGATTGCCGGTCAGGTCATCATTGAGAACCCGCCTACGGCTGCGCGCGCGCAGCACGGACATGGCGCAGGACGTACCCGCGACGCTGCCGATGACACCCAGCAGGTACAAAAGGAACGGATGTCCACCCAGATACCAGTCGGGCCACATCCACGCCGGCATGTACCCCTCCGTATAGGCGCTGGAGGTGCGGTAATTATCCAGCCGCGCCCCGTGCCGTACCACCATGTCCCCCTGGAAACGTTCGCCCTGGGCCGGGTCGCGCAGGTCCCTCGCCATGGCCGACAGCGCATCGGGTGTCGCACCCAGCAGCGCCACGACCGAGTGGTGCGGCGCGAATGGCGACTGCGCTGCGACCAGCGCCCCTTCATCCAGACTGCCCGGCGGATTGGCCGCCCCCATCCCGACCAGATGGCGCACCCATTGCCCTGCCTTCACGCTCCATGTCCCGCCGGTACGGTAACCGGCCCGCGCCAGCGCCTGCGCCGCCGCGCCAAGCTGGTCAAAGGGCGAGATGACCAGCAGGTCCCCGGCCTGTTTTCCCCCTGCGTGCATGTCCGTCGTATCGACATGCAGGCCGGTGACCGGATACTGGTCCACAGCCCCAAGGAAGCCCATGAGGTCCAGAAAGGCGCCCTGCGTTGCGGGTGCCGGGTCCGGCGGCAGCAGGACGGTCGTCTGCGACAGATCCGCCATGCGCGAAAACGGAAAGCCCGACATGGCGAACAGCTTCACACTGGGCAGGACCGCCAGATGCCGTGATGCCGACAGGTCGATTGTCGAGGACGGATCAAGCCCGACCTCACTGACGGCAGGCCCCTCTCCCCCGCCGTTCCGGGCGCGGACATTAAAATAGACCGACAGGACATTCTGTTCCTTCAGCACCCATGACGGCAGTTCCACATCATGTTCAACCAGCCCGTCATGCCTGCCGAACGGATTGAGCGACCATGAAACCAGCGGATAGGAATGGAGGAACATGCCGTTGAGCATGACATCCACCTCGGAATGGTGACGATCCACCAGCGCGCCGGGCGGCGCCCTGACCCGCAGGCGCGCGATAAAAGGTTTCGAACGCCATGTATGCAGGTCGGGCGGCACGGCAAACGGAATATCGACCACCATGGGCTCAAGCCCGGCCCGGTGCAGCTGCGTATCAGGCAGCAGGTCGCCAAGGCGCACCGGATGATCCGTCGGCAGAAGGCCCGGGGCGTCATACGGCCTGCGCGCAGGGGGCGTCACGTCGGGCGCTGTAGCCTGCGTGCCATCAACCTGAAGCTGTGGCGCGCCCATAACCAGCGCGCGCGCCGCCGTGGCCACATCCGTATCCGTGCGTCCGCTGACCACCAGCACGGTGCCGAACACGTCATGCGGATTGGGGATTTCAGCCACGACCGGTCCCGCAGGCATGTTCCCCCACGGCCCCGGCAGTCCGACCCCGACCGCAATGGCATTGCCCGGCCCGGACAGTGCGGGCGCAACCGCGAAGTGGATACGCCGGTCATGCAGCTTCATGCCCAGCCATGAAGCAACCATGCCGGCCGCCGCCTGCACCTGCGTGCTGGTGGTGGGCTTCAGCACGAAGGTCACGGGAGCTGTTCCCGCCATGCCACGATCCACCAGCGGATATGGCAGGGCGGACAGCAGCCGGTGCGGCATCAGCTGGACCGTTGTAAATGACAGCGTGGACTCCGGATCAATGACGACCTCCAACCCCGTCGCCTTCATGGGCAGGCCCACATCCGCAGGCGGCTGCGCATCAGGGCCACATGCGCTGGCCGGGAAGGTGGCGCCCGCCCCCTGTCGCGCGACAAGGCGGAAATTGAAGCGGTTGCGCGTATCGAACAGCAGCGGACTGACCGGCAGGTCCACAGGCCCGAACCGGCCATTACCCGGCGTGCAGACAACACCCACAGGCTGGTCATTCAGCATGACGGCAATCGCCGCCTGCCCTGTCGTCGGCGGCAGACTGACGCTGCCGAACAGGCTGAGCCGTGCGCTGCGGATGATCTTGTCCCGGCCTACATCCGCGTCCATCCCGTATATCGGGGCCATGGCGCGCAGCAGCATCGGCTGGAACTGGCCCAACTGGGTAAAGGTCCGGCTGACCGTTACCGGTGTCCGGGACACATGCGCCGCGTCGGCCTGTGTCATGTGTTCATCATCAAACACCGCAACGGCATTATCCGCGTCCCTGTCCGCAACAGGGGTGTCCGCGTCAGTTGCCACGGCGGAGGGGGCCGCCGGAACCTGCGCCCATGCCGTCATGCCCGTTGCCAGTACCAGGCACAGCGCCATGAGCCCGGTTGCCGCCCCGCGCGGGCGGCGGGTCGGCTGTATGACAAGGCGTTCCTTGGGCAGGACGGCTTCCTTTTCCCTGCCCGTCACGCCCGGGGTGGATGCCGGGGTCTTTTTCGTTTCCCCATCCCGGGGGGATGGCAGGAACAGCGCAAGGATGCTGAGCAGGACGGTATAAAAACTCCGTACCGGGTTGTCGGGCGGGAAATCAGACCATTGCGCCCAGGCATCGTCCCGGCCGAAAACCAGTTCCACGACCTGTTCTTCCTGTGCCAGCCCGTCTATCGCCCATTTCAGGTGCACGGTGCTGTCCGTCCGCGCGATGACAACCGCGCGCACGGCCGCGGAACAACCAGCCAGCGTCCAGCTGACGGTCACGCCATGCCCGACCGGAAACCGGTCCGCCGCATGCAGGCTGACACAGCATCCCCCCATGGACACGTCACGGGTATGACAGGCGAACTGCTGGTGATCATCGGTAGCCAGATGCACGGGCAGCTTCGCCTGCACGCGATGACAGGTGCGCCGCTGCCGGGTTTCCCGTGCCACTGCGATCGAACCCATGACAATGGTCAGGCTGAACAGGATCCACAGGCTGTTCATGGCCATGGCGCGGAACACCAGCGTTTCGTGATAATGCACGCACGCCGACCACACCCCCATGCCCAGCCCCGTCATCAGCGCCATGGCGATGATGATGTTGGGATAGACCGCACGCCAGTCGAAATACCCGTGTTCCAGCAGGCCGCCCTTGTCGGTGACGTTGAACTTGCCCTTGTGCGGCGCGATCAGGGTAATGAAGGTCATGCGCACCAGAAAGGGCGCCAGCACGGTTTCGTACAGCTCGCTCCAGAATGAATACCGCCACCGCCCCTGCAGGCGGGACATGGTCATGGTCGTATGGAACAGATGCGGCAGGGCATAGACCGCGAGTTCGTACGGTGACGCCGCGATCATGGTCACGCCCAGAAACAGGTACCCCAGCGGCGCCAGCAGGAACAAAAGGCGCGATACCGAAAACAGGTAATGCGTGGCGGCCGCGAAATAGCATATCCGCTGTGTCAGCTTCAGCCCCGGCCCGGTCAGGGGATTGTCGATACGCAGCATCTGGAACATGCCACGCGCCCAGCGCATGCGCTGCCCGATCTGCATGCCCAGGGTTTCCGTCTCCAGTCCCGCCGCCATCGGTTCACGCAGATAGGCCGATCCCCACCCCTGGCGCTGCATGCGCAGGGCGGTGTGGGCGTCCTCGGTCACCGTTTCGGTAGCGAACCCGTTGATCGACATGATGGCCTTGCGCCGCAGCACCGCGCACGACCCGCAGAAAAATGTCGCGTTCCAGTAATCGTTCCCGTCCTGAAGCAGCCCGTAGAACAGGTTCGTCTCGGGCGGGATTTCGCGCCCACGGCTCATGTTGCGCTGGAACGGATCGGGCGAATAGAAATGATGGGGCGTCTGCAGCAGCGCAAGGTTGGGGTCCGCCACCATCCACCCGATCGTCTTTTTCAGGAAGCTGCGGACCGGCACGTGATCACAGTCGAAAATGGCGATCAGGTCGCCCGTCGTGATCTCCAGCGCATGGTTCAGGTTGCCGGCCTTCGCATGGTTGTTGTGCATGCGGGTGATGTAGCCGGCACCGGACTGGTGCGCGAAATCCCTGAACGCGGCACGCCTGCCGTCATCAAGAATATAGACATTCAGCTTGTCCGCCGGCCAGTCCAGCGCAAGGCAGCCCAGCACCGTGGTGCGGACAATGGACAGGTCCTCGTTATAGGTCGGGACATAGACATCGATCACCGGCCAGTGCGACGTGTCCTCCGGCAGGGGATGAACCGTCCGCCGCAGCGGCCACGCAAGCTGGAAATAGGTCAGGCCGACGCGGATGGTCGTATAGATTTCCCCCAGCGCAAGCGCCAGGACCATGATGGTCTGCAACACACCGGAAAAATCGAGCGTCGAGGTAAAACGCCACACCAGATACCGGGTGGAAACAAAAATGGACAGGAACATGAGGAAACAGCGCGACCAGCGTTCATGATGCCGCCGCACGAGGAAAAACAGCACGACACCCCCAATCGCGACGAATAACTGCCGGTCGGTTGGCAGATACGTCAGACTGGAGACAAGCAGTAAAACAACAAACACAAGCGCCAGAAGGCCTGTGTATACTGATTTTTTATTAACCATTACCGATCATTCACTAATAAAATCAGATTTATTAATTTTATTATTGATTTTTATCTTTTTTTCATTCCAGCGGGGGCATCTGAAATCTGTCCTGTCCGTTTAATTGACCTCACTGTTTTGTCAATATCTTTAAAAAAAACAGACAATATTGATGCCATAATTGTGGAATCTACCCATTATGAAGGATAATATTCCTAATATATTCTATTTTATCCTCTTTCCTCTGGTATCAGGATGCATCTTATACATATCCCTGATGCATACGCATGCCATCGTACGACCGGGCAGTCGCCCCGCATCGATAACCTGGCTGAATATGTTCAGATACAATCAGGGGTAGAAAAGTATTTTCTTGATTACAACCGCTTGCCATTCCGGCGCATGAAATAAATATAAATCTGTATTATCCCCATATGGAACAGGCCGGCAGGGCGCTACAGCCGACCGCTCCCGTCAGTTTCGAACTGACATAAAAAAGGGGGAGATGCATTGCTGCACCTCCCCCTTTCCGGCATGGCGTCCGGCCTGCATCAACAGGCCAGACAGTCCATCTGGTATCAGTTCTCGGCGTTACGACGACGGATCGCGGCACCCAGAATGTCACCCAGCGAAGCCCCGCTATCGGACGAACCGTAGTCGGAGATGGCCTGCTTGTCTTCCTCGACCTCACGGCCACGGATGGTCAGGGCCAGCTTGCGGGCTGCGCGGTCAACCGACACGACCTTCGCATCGACGCGTTCACCAACGGCGAAACGCTCCGGACGCTGGTCGGCCTTGTCACGGGCCAGTTCTGCACGGCGGATGAAGCCGGTCAGCACATCATCAACCTTCACCTCGATGCCGTTCGACTGAACAGCGGTGACGATGCAGGTCACGATCGCGCCCTTCTGCACCTTACTCAGCGTGTCAGCAGCGGGGTCTTCCTGCAGCTGCTTGATGCCCAGCGAGATACGTTCCTTCTCCACGTCCACATCCAGAACCTTGGCCTTCACGACCTGGCCCTTTTCGTAGTGGCTCATGGCGACTTCGCCCGGCTCGTCCCAGGACAGGTCGGACATGTGAACCATGCCGTCGATGTCTGCGGACAGGCCAATGAACAGGCCGAATTCGGTGATGTTGCGGATCTCGCCTTCCACCACGGAACCAACCTTGTGTTCCTCGGCGAACTGCTCCCACGGGTTGCGCTGCACCTGCTTCAGGCCCAGCGAGATGCGGCGCTTCGCGCTGTCCACATCCAGAACCATCACGTCGACTTCCTGCGAAGTGGCGACGATCTTGCCCGGATGGACGTTCTTCTTCGTCCAGGACATTTCGGACACGTGCACCAGACCTTCGACGCCCGGCTCCAGTTCCACGAATGCACCGTAGTCGGTGATGTTCGTGACGCGGCCGGTGTAGCGGGCACCCGGCGGGTACTTGATCGCCACGTTTTCCCACGGGTCAGCTTCAAGCTGCTTCATGCCCAGCGAGATACGCTGCGTGTCGGGGTTGAAGCGGATGACCTGTACGCGGACCGGCTGGCCGATCTGCAGGGCTTCGGACGGGTGGTTGATGCGCTTCCATGCGATATCCGTCACATGCAGCAGGCCATCGACGCCGCCGAGGTCCACGAACGCACCGTAATCGGTGATGTTCTTGACCACGCCATCGAGGATCATGCCTTCCTTCAGGCCCTGGATCAGTTCGCTGCGCTGTTCCGCACGGGTTTCTTCCAGAACCGCACGACGCGACACGACGATGTTGCCACGCGCACGATCCATCTTCAGGATCTGGAACGGCTGGGGCACACCCATCAGCGGGGTCACGTCGCGCACGGGGCGGATGTCCACCTGGCTGCCGGGCAGGAACGCCATCGCGCCGCCCAGGTCAACGGTGAAGCCACCCTTGACGCGGCCATAGATGGTGCCGTTGACGCGCTGGTTGTTCTCGAACGCCTTTTCAAGGTTCGACCAGGCTTCCTCGCGGCGGGCCTTTTCGCGCGACAGGACGATGGACCCGTCACGGTCTTCGTACCGCTCGACAAACAGTTCGATAACGTCACCCGGCTTGACATCGGGGGTTACACCCGGCGGGCCGAATTCTTTCAGGGCGACGCGCCCTTCGCTTTTCAGGCCGACATCGACGATCGCGTATTCATCCGTCAGGCGGACGACGCGACCGGTGACAACGGAACCGTCAAACGCGGAGTCGCGACCAAGGGTTTCCTCAAGAAGGGCGGCAAAGTCCTCGCCACCCTTATGGTCGGCGACGGGCTGTGTTGTGGCTGAAGCCATGAGCTACTCGTAAATCCTGTAACCCTGTGCCACGCATGGGTGGACAGGGACAATCCTGCGCCCCCGCGTGCCCGCGCATGCGGGACATATGGGAACGGCTTGCCCGGCGGATATGCCACGACACGGTCGCGGCGCGCCTGACGGCCAATATTGAAACGCCATACCCCGCGCCACACGGGCGCGTGGGGCATATACCGTTGAGCACAGACACCCTATGGGCGGCGCATGTCAATAAAAACCCGCGATATGGGACCGGGTTCCCGCATAAAATCGTCCTAGCGCGTCATGCGCGCCACGATCCGCAGGGCTTCGGCCAGCACGTCATCCGCGCTCAGGCCATCAGTCTCGATGCGCACGGCGTCCTCGGCCGCGCGCAGGGGGGCGACGGCACGTTCTGAATCGGCCCGGTCCCGCGCCGCGATTTCGTGCTCGACACGGGTAATCTGTTCCTCGCGGTCGGGCGCGGCGGGATCGGTCGCAAGCTGTTCCCACCGCCGCGTGGCCCGCGTGCGCGGGGAAGCCGTGATGAACAGCTTGACCGAGGCATCGGGGAAAATGACGGTCCCGATATCGCGTCCATCCAGAACCGCACCATGTTCGCCTGCAAAACGCCGTTGCACGTCAACCAGCACGCGACGCACGGCGGGCTGTGCCGCGACAAGGCTGGCCGCGCGATCGACCTCGGGCACGCGCAGGTCGGTCCGGCTGAGGTCCTCCAGCCCGACACTGGCGGCAAATTCCTCCGCCGCCCCCTGTGCGGGGTCATGGCCCGCATCAATCATCCGTCGCCCCGTCGCGCGATACAGCAGCCCCGTATCGAGATATGGCAGGTCGAGCGCCTGCGCCAGCCGCTTCGCAAGGGTGCCCTTGCCTGCCGCCGCAGGGCCGTCAACCGCTATGACCAGCCGCCGGGTCATGCCGCAAGCCCGGCGCCGATGCTGTTCATGAGCGTGATGAAACCGGGGAAGCTGGTATCGATGAACGCGGTATCGTCAACGGAAACCGGCTTGCCCGCCGCAAGGCCCATGACGATGGCACTCATGGCCAGGCGATGATCCATGCGCGTTTGGACCAGTCCGCCACCGGGGATCGCGCCCCCCGTGCCATGCACGATCATGTCATCGCCCACAACCTCGACCTTCACGCCATTGGCTTCCAGCAGGGCGACCGTGGCGGCAAGGCGGTCGCTTTCCTTCACCCGCAGTTCCTCCAGCCCGCGAAAGCGCGACTGCCCCGTGGCATGGGCCGCGACCACCGCAAGGACAGGGTATTCGTCAATCATGGACGGCGCACGGGTGGCGGGCACGTCCACGCCATGCAGCGCGCCTGCGGTGGCGGTGATGTCGCCCACGGGCTCGCCCCCTTCCACGCGTTCGTTGCTGATGACCAGATCGGCGCCCATTTCCTTCAGCGAGGTGAACAGTCCGGTGCGTAGCGGGTTCAGCCCCACGCCACGCACGCTGACTGCCGACCCCGGCACCAGCAGGGCCGCCGCCAGCACAAAAGCCGCCGATGACGGATCGCCCGGCACCACGATATCACGCGCGACCAGTTCGGGCCTGCCCTGCAGGGTAATGACCCGGCCACCCGCCCCCATGGGTTCGACATGCACGCTCGCACCGAAATGACGCAGCATGTTTTCGGTATGGTCACGGGTTGCCACGGGTTCTTCCACCCGGGTCTCGCCCTGTGCATTCAGCCCCGCCAGCAGCACGGCCGACTTCACCTGCGCTGACGCCACCGGCAGGCGGTAGGACAGCGGCGGCGGGTTGGCGTTTCCCTGTATGGCCAGTGGCAGACGCCCGCCCTGACGCGACAGGAACACGGCACCCGTCGCCGCCAGCGGGTCCATCACCCGCTTCATCGGGCGGCCACGCAGGCTGGCGTCGCCCGTCATGACCGAGGTGAAGCCGTGGCTGGCCAGAATGCCCGACAGCAGCCGCGCCGCCGTGCCCGAATTGCCCATATCCAGCACATCCGCCGGTTCATGCAGCCCGTCCAGACCGCAGCCCCGAACCGTCCATGTTCCCGCGCCTGTGCGGGTGATGTCCGCCCCCAGCGCGCGCATGGCGTCCGCGGTGCGCAGCACGTCCTCGCCTTCCAGCAGGCCGGTGATGTGGGTCGTGCCACGCGCAAGGGCCGCGAACATCAGCGAACGGTGGCTGATTGATTTGTCACCCGGAACCTGGACCGAACCGGAAAGGGGCGCGCGCGGGGCATGGACCGTCAGCGCGCGGACGGAAGATTGGACATGATCGGTTTTCATACGCCATCCAATTCCGTATTCCGGGTGGCAAAGTCAATCGCAGATCGGCATGATCGTCCTACCGGCGCATGCCCCGGTGTTTGACATTCCGCCTACAAACTGGCATGGGGCTGCGCCTTTTGCCACTTCCGGATATCGTGGCTTCATTCATAATCAAAACAGGATCGACAGGTTCAAGATGGCTCAGTCCAACCTCGGCACCAAACGTGTCTGTGTCTCCTGCAGCGCCCGTTTCTACGATCTGAACAAGAATCCGGCCGTCTGCCCCAAATGCGGCGCTGAACAGCCCGTGGAACTGCCCCGCGTCCGTCGCCCGGTGGAAGCTGCCCCCGAATCCAAGCCCAAGACGGCTGATAACGCGCTTGAGAACGACGTCGATGTCGATCTGGACACCGACGCCGATGATGATGATGACACCGTCCTGCCCGACGATGCGGGCCTTGATGACGACGATGACGACGACATCAGCAGCGCCGACATCGACGTGAAGACCGACAAGGACGACCACGACAACTGACCTGATCCGGCCCGGAGCACACCGCCCCGGGCCGTTTTTGCATCAGGCGTCGGGATTGCGGCGTTCAATCTCGACCCCGACCGATTCGGCATCGTCGAAAATATCGAGCTTTTCCACGCAGACGCGCGCGATGCGGACACGCCTGTCCGCCAGCACGCCCGCTGCGATTCGTTCGGCCAGTGTTTCCACCAGCGCGACATGGCCCTGCGCCACCAGTTCGCGCACCAGCAGCACCACACGTTCATATGATACCGTGCGCCCCAGGTCATCCGGGCCCACCTCCAGCGTCGTACTGTCCGGCACGCCAAAGGCCACGTTGACCCGGATACGCTGGGTCACCCCCTGTTCATGTTCAAACACGCCGATATGGGCATCCAGCACCATATTGCGCACAAACAGGCAGCGCAGGGGCTGCGACCCGTTCCATGACGGCAGCACGGACATGATGTTTCCTGTCGGTTGGGGTGTTCAGGCGGGACGCGACGCCGGGGACCACTGCATATGCTGCCCCCCGTCCAGGGCGAGCATCTGCCCCGTCACGGATGGCAGGCATAGCAGCGAAAGCGCCGCGCGCGCGATTTCATCCGGCGTCGCCCCATACCCCAGCGGGACGGAGGCGCATTGCCGGGCGAACTGTTCCGCCGTCTGTCTGGGCGTGGGCAGCACCGGACCGGGACCAATGGCGTTGACCCGGATCCGGCGCGGCGCCAGCGCCAGCGCCATGGTCTGGGTCAGTGTCCATAACGCGGCCTTGGACATGGTATAGCTGACAAAATGCGGGGTCAGCGACCACACGCGTTCATCCAGCATGTTCAGCACCATGCCCTCAGCCCCCTGCGGCAGCAGGCGGGCGAATTCCTGGATCAGGACAAAGGGCGCGCGGGTGTTGGGTTCCATATGGGCATCCCAGCCCGCCCGCGTGGCGTCATCCCATTCATCGCGGCGGAAGGTGCTGGCATTGTTCACCAGCACGCCCACCGGCCCCAATGCCTGCGTGACAGCAGGCAGCAGGGGATGGACCGATTCCTCCCACGACAGGTCGGCCTGAACGACATGGGTCCTGCGGCCCAGCGCCCGGATGTCCGATGCCGTCCTGTCGGCGGCACTGGCGGATTCGTTGTAATGGATGGCAATGTCAAAACCCGCGCGCGCCAGTTCCAGCGCAATGGCGCAGCCCAGGCGGGCAGCGCCCCCCGTTACCAGCGCCACGCGCGGGATGGCGGGCGACACCGGCCATGGGAACGGCCCGGTCATGCCGGCCTGCGCGCCATGATGGCAGCGGCAAGCGTGCCGTCATCCAGCACGTCCAACGCACCGCCCACCGGCACGCCCTGCCCCACGCGGCTGACCTGCACATCAAAGCGGGCGAGGCGTTCATGCAGCCAGTGCATGGTGGTCGCCCCCTCCACCGTGGTGCCCAGCGCAAGGATCACTTCGCGCACCCCGCCTGCGGCGATACGGTCGAACAGGGGCTGCACATTCAGGTCATCCGGTCCCATGCCTGACAGGGCGGACAGTGTGCCGCCCAGCACCTGGTACACGCCCCGATGCACGCCCGCACGTTCCAGCGCCCACAGGTCGCCCACGTTTTCCACCACGCAGACCAGCCCGTCATCACGCGCCGGGTCCGCACAGATGCCGCACGGGTCGGTGGTATCAAGGTTGCCGCAGGTCGAACAGGTCCGCACAGCGCGGGCCGCCTGCTCCATTGCCTCGGCAAGAGGCAGCATCCGTGCATGGGGCTGACGCAGCAGGGCAAGGGCCGCGCGCCGGGCGGACCGCGGCCCCAGTCCCGGCAGGCGGCCCAACAGGGTCACCAGCCGGTCAATTTCGCCCCTGCCGCTCATTCATATCCCCCGGTGTTACGGATCAGAACGGGAATTTCATCCCGCCCGGCAGGCTCAGGCCGCCCGTGACCTTCTTCATTTCCTCGCTGGCGGTGGCGTCCAGCTTCTTGCGGGCATCAGCACTGGCCGCAAGGATCAGGTCCTGCAGCATTTCCATCTCGGCCGGGTCCGCCAGCTTGGGGTCGATACGGATCGCCTTCATGTCGCCCTTGCCGTTCATGGTAATGGTCACCATGCCTGCGCCCGCGCTGCCTTCAATCGTCATGTCTTCCAGCTTGGCCTGCATTTCTTCCATGCGGGCCTGCATCTGCGTGGCCTGTTTCATCAGGCCGGCAAGATTTTTCATATTCAGTTCCTCTCTTCAGGCAAAATCATCTGCATCCAGATCGTCCTCTTCTACCAGATCGGCATCAAGAGGCGCGAATTCGAGATCCGGAGCCAAATTCTGGACCGCCATTTCTTCCGGGGGCAGGCCGTAATCATCAAGCGCATGGTCCGTGACCTCACCAAGGCGGGCCGTGGGGAAAACCTGCATCGCGGCCTGCACCAGCGGGTGGGCCTGTGCTGCCGCGCGGTGAAGCTGGATGATCTCCGCCCCCTGTTCGGCCAGGGTTGCCTCCCCTTCTGCCTCCGACAGGCGGACCTGCCATGCGGGATCGCCTGTGCCTTCGCGCAGTATGGTTTCCAGACGCCGGGCCAGACCCGGCAGGCTGTTGCGCTCGACACGGATCTCGATCAGGGGCGGGGCAAAGGACACCAGATGCGTCGCATGCCGCAGGTGACCATGCAGCATGGCGTCACGGCCAGAAACGAATGCCACGGTCTCGCGCCATGTCCGCGGCGGGGCGAGCGGTTCCGGCGCGGGAGCGGTTTCCTCGACCCTGCCGGTCCGGGGTGCTGCGGGACGTGGCGTGCCCTCAACCCGCATGCCGCCATTGGCCACCATGCGGATCGCGCCCCCATCGCCCCCGACGGGCGGCCCGCCGGCCACGGGCGGCGCGGAAACCGCCGGGCCGGACGCGCTGTTGTCCCCACCCGCAGGCTCCGACACGTGCAGGGGGGCCGTCTCCGCATCCTGCCCCAGCATCTTGCGCACAAGATCACCCGGCGGCGGCAGGTCGGCCACGTAACACAGGCGGATCAGCACCATTTCGGCGGCCTGCCTGCGATCAGGGGCCTGTTCCACTTCTGACAGGCCCTTGAGCAGCATCTGCCATGTCCGCCCCAGCACCGGCACGGGCACACGTTCAGCCAGGGCAGCACCCCGCTGGCGTTCAGCTTCGGGCAGTTCGGGGTTGTCGCGCAGCGCCGGAATCGCCTTGATGCGCGACACCGTGTGGACCAGTTCCAGCACATCCCCCAGCATCACGCCCAGGTCACCGCCACGCACATAGACATCTGCCGTAATGGCCAGCGCCCGATCGGGTTTTCCCTCCAGCACCGCATCCAGCAGGTCAAACACCAGCCCGCGATCCGCCAGCCCCAGCATGCCCGCCACAAGATCCACGCCAATGGGGGCTGCATCCGTGCCGCCTTCCCCATCCAGCGTGCCTTGGGCAATGGCCTGATCCAGCAGCGACAGCCCGTCACGCACCGACCCGTCCGCAGCCCGCGCAATGAGTGACAGGGCATCGGGAGAAAAGCGGACATGTTCGGCCTGCGCCACGCGGTCGAAATGTGCGGCCAGTTCCACCTGCGGCACACGGCGCAGGGCAAACGTCTGGCAGCGTGACAGGACGGTGACCGGCACCTTGCGCAGTTCGGTGGTCGCGAAAATGAAGGTGACCTGTGCGGGCGGTTCCTCCAGCGTCTTGAGCAATGCATTGAACGCATTGCGCGAAAGCATGTGCACTTCATCGATGATGAACACCTTCATGCGTCCCTGCATGGGACGGAATCGGGTGGCTTCGATGATCTCGCGCACGTCATCGACACCGGTGCGCGACGCGGCATCCATTTCCAGCACATCGGGGTGCCGGTCCGCCAGGATGGCGACACAGTTGGGGCAGACGCCGCACGGGTCGGCCGTGGGGCCGCCCCTGCCATCCGGCCCGGTGCAGTTCAGGGCACGCGCGATGATCCGCGCCGTGGTGGTCTTGCCCACGCCGCGCACGCCCGTCAGCATGAACGCATGCGCGACACGCCCCAGCGCAAAGGCGTTGCGCAGGATTCGGACGGTGGTTTCCTGTCCGATCAGGTCATCAAAGGTGGTGGGGCGATATTTCCGGGCCAGTACCCGGTAGGGCGCGGCAGGGGCGACATCCTGCATGGCCGGTGCGGGCGGCTGCGGTGCGTCACCAAAAAGTCCGGGGCCGTCTGCGGGCGGCGCAGGCAGCCCGGCCTCCTCGGAACGATCCTGATCCGACGGGACGGTCATTGATGCATCCGGGCTGGAGAAGTGGCGATCGCGCGTAAAGCGCCATGGCGACACGGAAACTTTCGGGTGGAAGACCGGCCATAACCCGGACGAAACTCACTACGGCTGCTTCCTTCCGGACCTGACCAGGTTAGCAAGGTATCCGTCTACAACCGATCTCCCGAGCGGGTTCTAACACATACACCCGCCCCATGCACAAGGGGGCGATGGAAAAAATCGCGCCCCTTCCCCTTATTCCCCGACAGCGGCACCGGACTGGTGGCGCATGTCCGCCCCGCCATAATAACGGGCCTGTCCGGCCCTGCCGATCCGTGGGCCACCCGAAAGAATGCTTTCGGCCAGCCCCCACGGGGCATGTTCCTCGATATGGTAGCCTTCACGCGTCAGGGTGCGCACCACGGCGGGCGACAGCGCGCCATGTTCCACCTGCACCACATCGGGCTGCCACTGTTCATGGATACGCGGCAGGTCAACCGCCTGCTGCACATCCAGCCCGTAATCGATCATACCCGTCAGCACCGACAGGATGATGGTGGGAATGCGCGACCCGCCCGGGCTACCCACCACCATGACCGGCTGCCCCCCACGGGAAACAATGGTGGGGGCCATGGATGAAAGCGGCGTCTTGCCCGGGGCGATGGCATTGGCGGCACTGCCAACAATGCCGAACATGTTCGGCGCGCCCGGACGGCTGGAGAAGTCATCCATTTCATCATTCATCACGATGCCGGTGCGCCCCGCGACGACCCCCGCCCCGAACCAGCCATTCAGCGTATAGGTCACGGCCACCGCCGTGCCGTCCTGATCCGCGATGGAATAATGGGTGGTTTCTTCCTTTTCGGGCTCCGCAACACCCGGGTGCAGGCTGGCGGATGACACGGCA
Source organism: Komagataeibacter oboediens (assembly GCF_018491655.1). NCBI lineage: Bacteria > Pseudomonadati > Pseudomonadota > Alphaproteobacteria > Acetobacterales > Acetobacteraceae > Komagataeibacter > Komagataeibacter oboediens. The sequence continues at coordinate 91,472 of NZ_JABLUU010000007.1, forward strand.
TGATTCAGCGGCAGGGCCCGACGGACCTGCTGCGCATAGGCCGGGTCGATCAGGTGCGCGACCGGGTTGTTCACGAAGGCCGGGTCGCCCAGATCCTGCCGGTCGGCATAGGCATGGCGCATGGCCTCGACCTCACGCTGCACGCCCGCCGCCGTATGCAGCCCCAGGGCGTGCAGGTCATAACCGGACAGGATGTTCAGCATTTCGCATAATGCGACGCCCCCCCCGCTGGGCGGTGGCGCGGTATCGATGTGGTAGCCACGGTATTCACATGACAGCGGCGCCATCATGCGCGTGTGGTAACTGGTAAAATCCTTGCGCGACAGGATCCCGCCGCCCTTGCGGCTGCTTTTGACGATTTCCTTCGCAACCGGGCCGTCATAGAACGCCCGCGCGCCATCGCGCGCGATCCGTTCCAATGTGCGGGCCAGATCAGCCTGCACCAGCCGTTCGCCCGCAGCCAGCGGCGTGCCATCGGGATGCAGGAAAATCGCGCGTGCGTAGGGGTCTTTGGCAAACGCTGCCGTCGCGGTGTGCAGCAGGTCGACATCGCTCTGCTTCAGGATGAAACCGTCACGCGCAAGGGCGATGGCCGGGGCCATGACATCGGCGCGCGACAGCCTGCCCCAGCGGCCGTGCACCTCCTCCATCCCCGCCACGGTACCCGGCACGGCCACCGACCGCCAGCCCGCGGTGGATGCCCCGGCAATGACCTGACCCGATGCATCCTGGTACATGGTGGGCGTCGCCGCGCCCGGCGCATGTTCGCGGAAATCAATAAAAGTGACATGCCCATCCGGCGTGCGCAGGGTCATGAACCCCCCGCCACCGATATTACCCGCTGCGGGATAGACCACGGCCAGCGCGTAACCCACGGCGACGGCGGCATCCACCGCATTCCCCCCGCGCGCCATGATGTCGGCACCGACGCGGGATGCGAGATCCTGCGCGCTGACCACCATCGCATGCTGTCCCGGCGTGGGGGCCAGCCCGACAGCCTGCCCGGTGCGTGTCGTCTCAAAGGCCAGCGGGTCGCTTACCGCGGCCTGTCCCGCATCCGGCACGACCGCCACAAGGCACGCAAAAAGGGCGGCGCTGTACCGCAGGCTACGGGAAAAGGACATGTTGGCTCCGTTATTGATAATCCGTTCCGGCGCTGCCTTCCCCCGAACCACCCGTTGCAGGGGAAGCCAGCCCCTATGCGACCGGGTAAGGCGGACAGGTATAGCCCGCAGGCGAAAGGGTGAAGACCTCACACCCGTCTTCCGTCACACCCAGCATGTGTTCGAACTGGGCCGACAGGGAACGGTCGCGGGTGACGGCAGTCCAGCCATCCTCAAGGATCTTCACATCGGAACGGCCGGTATTGAGCATCGGTTCGATGGTGAAGAACATGCCCGGACGCAGGACCAGCCCCTCACCGGGGCGGCCGTAATGCAGCACGTTGGGGGGCGCATGGAAGGTGCGTCCGATCCCATGACCGCAGAAATCCTGCACCACGGAAAAACGGCGTGCCTCGGCATAGGTCTGGATGATGTGCCCGATATCCCCCAGCGTCGCCCCCGGCCGCACGGCATCGATGGACAGCATGAGGGATTCGTACGTCGCCTCAATCAGCTTCTGCGCCTTTATGGGCACCTTGCCGACGGTGTACATACGGCTGGTATCGCCATACCAGCCATCAAGGATAACGGTCACATCGATATTGAGGATGTCGCCGTCCTTCAGTTCCCGCTCACCCGGTATGCCGTGGCAGACAACGTGGTTGATCGAGATGCAGCTGGATGCGGGATACCCCCGGTAACCCAGCGTCGCGGGCACCGAGCCATTGGCAATCATGAAATCGTGGATCAGCCTGTCCAGCGCGCCCGTGGTGACCCCGGCGCGCACATGCGGCGTGATCATGTCCAGCGTCCGTGCGGCAAGCTGGCCTGCGGCACGCATCCCGGCAAAATCCTCCGGGGAGTGGATCTGCACCCCACCGCCGCGCATATCGCCTTCCATGGCGTTATCCTTTCCTGTGTTCGACACATGACCACCCGCCCGCAGTCATGAAGGGGACAACAGGAACACGTCTGACACGCCTGCCAGCCGCACCGGATGGATGATGATGCCTTCTATACAGCGCCCACATCGCGCTGTCAGCTTCGCGCCTTCGCATGGGTATGCGTGGCATGGGCGACATGTCCCATTCCCACCAGATGCACATGGGCGCGCACCGGTGCGGGGTGGATATGCGCGACCGTGCCATGTCCGCGCCGGATGCGGGCGTAGCCTGCAGGAATCGCGGGGGCTTCAGCCACCTCGTCAGGCTGCACGGGGTTCAGCCGCGCGCTGGCAAGGCGTACGTTGTGCGTGCTGCCATGCCGCGCCACCACGGCACCGCCACCCGCACGCGCCAGCAGCAGCGGACGCATGGCGGGATGGGCGACAGGCGCGACACCTTCCGCCTGGAAGCTGCTGTCGAGCAGTGCGGTCATGGTCGCGTTGCGGCGGCTGTTGGACTTCGCCCCCATCACCACACCGATCAGGCGCACGTTGTCACGCACGGCAGATGTCACGAGGTTATGCCCCGCTTCACCGGTATAGCCGGTCTTCAGCCCGTCCGCGCCGGGATACGCGCCCAGCATCGGGTCATGGTTGGGCACTTCATGCCCATGGAAATAGAATCCGGGCACCGCGAAATAATGATAGTACTCGCCATAATCCACGATCAGGTGCCGCGCCAGCACCGCAAGGTCGCGGGCGGATGTCATCTGTTCCGGATTCGGCAGGCCCGACGCATTACGGAACACGGTGTCATACATGCCAAGGCGACCGGCCTCGCGCGTCATCATCGCGGCGAAGCGGGTTTCATCGCCACCGCCCAGGAATTCACCCAGCGCGCAGGCGGCGTCATTGGCGGATTTGGTGACCAGCGCCAGCACGGCCTGTTCCACCGTAAGCGTGCTGCCAGGCCGCAGGCCCAGCTTGGACGGTTCCATGGACGCCGCGTGCACCGATACCGGCATCTCCTGATCCAGCGTGACCTGCCCTGTCCGCACGGCCTTGAAAGTCAGGTACAGCGTCATAAGCTTTGTCAGGCTGGCAGGGTAACGCCGCAGGTCTGGATCCTGCTGTGACAGGACGGCGCCGGTACGGGCGTCAAGCACGATCGTGCTGACCTGACCGACATACTGGGCACGGGCGGCATGCATACCGCCCAGGCCGACACACAGGCCGACGGTCGCGGTGACCTTCAGGCGGGACAGGCGGGACAGGGGCATACGGCTCATGGAATGGTGAAACCTGCGCGTGCAATGACATTCATACGGCTTCCGAGCGCACGGTAATTATCCGGCACCCCTCCATCCATTCATGGGTTGCTTGGCTGCAACCATTCTAAAAGAAAGGTTTTCTATTCGTCCAGAGCGTATTTCCATCCCCGTCCCATGCGGGGACCGGATGGCACGGGGCGCGGATTGCAAAAAAATCCTTGCCACCCTGCTGCGCCACCCCTTTCAACCGACGGCAAAGTTCCAATATGGTACCTGTCATGTCTGCTATTGCTCGCGCTTCCCTTCCCCGCCCCGTGTCGTCGCCCGAAATGGGCGGCACGTATCCGCACGGACATGGCGGCAACACGCCGCCACGCCGCAACGGCGGGCAGGATTCCCCCCCCGGCAATGATGACGGCATGATCGACGTGGTCATCCGCACCCGCCCACAGACCCGCAAACCGGCGATGTACAAAGTGCTGATGCTGAACGACGATTACACACCCATGGAATTCGTGGTGCATGTGCTGGAGCGTTTTTTCCAGAAAAACCGCGAGGAAGCGACCGACATCATGCTGCATGTTCACAAACGTGGCGTCGGCGTGTGCGGGGTCTTTACGTATGAGGTTGCCGAAACCAAAGTAACACAGGTGATGGACCTGGCGCGCCAGAACCAGCACCCGCTGCAATGCACCATCGAAAAGGACTGACCCCACGGACAAGCGCATCTTACCGCCCCCACCGCGATCCGATCGCGTTCCATGGCATTTTGTGCTGGCATTTCCGCCACAACGGGGCAAGGATTGTCCAGACTTACCGGTTATGATCTCCGGGGCCCGGATGGCCCCTCTTGAAAAAGGAGCGTCTCGGCATGTTGTCACGTAATCTTGAACAGACGCTTCACCGTGCGCTGACACTGGCCGGCGACCGCCGGCACGAATACGCAACGCTTGAACACCTCCTGCTCGCCCTGATCGATGACCCGGATGCCGTGACGGTATTCCGCGCCTGCGGGGTGGACCTGACCAAGCTGCGCACCGACCTGACCGACTTCCTTGACAAGGACCTCGCGGGACTCGCCGCAGACCGTACCGTTGATCCCAAGCCCACCGCCGCCTTCCAGCGCGTGATCCAGCGCGCTGCGATCCACGTGCAGTCCACCGGGCGGGACGAGGTGACGGGTGCCAACGTGCTGGTCGCCCTGTTCGCCGAACGCGAAAGCCACGCCGTCTATTTCCTGCAGTTGCAGGACATGACGCGGCTGGATGCGGTCAACTTCATTTCCCACGGTATTGCCAAGGCGCCTGACCGCTCCACGCGCCGGCCTGTCGCGGGCAGCGCCCCGGAAGGGAACGAAAACGAGGAACGCGGCAAGACCGGGCAGAAAAGTCAGGATGCACTGTCCACCTACTGCACCAACCTCAACGAGAAGGCGCAGGAGGGCAAGGTTGACCCGCTGATCGGTCGCGACTCCGAAATCGAGCGCACGATCCAGATCCTGTGCCGCCGCACCAAGAACAACCCGCTGTACGTGGGCGACCCCGGCGTGGGCAAGACCGCCATTGCCGAAGGGCTGGCCAAGCGCATTGTCGAAGGTGACGTGCCCGAAGTGCTGCTCAACGCCACGATCTATTCGCTGGACATGGGCGCGCTGCTGGCGGGCACCCGCTACCGTGGCGATTTCGAGGAGCGGCTGAAGGCGGTCGTGACCGAACTCGACAACAATCCCGGCTCCATCCTGTTCATTGACGAAATCCATACCGTCATTGGGGCGGGGGCGACGTCGGGCGGGGCCATGGATGCGTCCAACCTGCTCAAGCCCGCGCTGGCCGCCGGCACGCTGCGCTGCATGGGTTCGACCACCTACAAGGAATACCGTCAGCATTTTGAAAAGGACCGCGCACTGGTGCGCCGGTTCCAGAAGATTGATGTTGCGGAGCCGACAGTCGATGATGCGGTGCAGATCCTGCGCGGCCTGAAGGTCAATTACGAAAAGCATCACAAGGTGCGCTACACCGATGATGCGATCCGTGGCGCGGTGGAACTGTCCGCCAAGTACATCCACGACCGCAAGCTGCCGGACAAGGCCATCGACGTCATTGACGAAGTTGGCGCGTCACGCATGCTGGTGCCTGAAAACCGCCGTCGCAAGACGATCACGCTGAAGGACGTGGAGGATATCGTCGCCAAGATCGCGCGCATTCCGCCCAAGAGCGTGTCGTCCGATGACAAGGAAACGCTGCGTTCGCTGGAGCGTGACCTCAAGGGCATGGTCTACGGGCAGGACAAGGCGATCGAGGCCCTGACGGCTGCGATCAAGCTGTCACGCGCCGGCCTGCGTGATCCGGAAAAGCCTATTGGCAACTATCTGTTCTCCGGCCCCACGGGTGTCGGCAAGACGGAAGTGGCCAAGCAGCTTGCCAGTACGCTGGGGATCGAGCTGATCCGCTTCGACATGTCGGAATACATGGAACGGCATTCGATCTCGCGCCTGATCGGCGCGCCGCCGGGCTATGTCGGCTTCGACCAGGGAGGCCTGCTGACCGACGCCATCGACCAGCACCCGCACGCGGTCCTGCTGCTGGATGAAATCGAGAAGGCGCACCAGGATCTGTATAATGTCCTGCTGCAGGTGATGGACCATGGACGGCTGACCGACCATAACGGCAAGACGGTCGATTTCCGCAACGTGGTCCTGATCATGACCACCAATGCGGGCGCTGCCGACCTGAGCAAGGAGGCGATCGGCTTCGGTCGCACCAGTCGCGAGGGCGAGGACGAGGATGCGATCAAGCGCCTGTTCACGCCGGAATTCCGTAACCGGCTGGATGCGATCATTCCGTTTGCCAACCTGTCGCCGCATGTGGTGGACCGGGTGGTGGAAAAGTTCATCTTCCAGCTTGAAGCCCAGTTGGCGGACCGCAACGTGATGATCGAAATCTCGTCCGCTGCGCGCGAATGGCTGGCGGAACGGGGATATGACCGCCTGTATGGCGCCCGCCCACTGGGCCGCGTCATTCAGGAACACATCAAGAAGCCGCTGGCGGAAGAACTGCTGTTCGGCAGGCTGACCAAAGGGGGCGTGGCCAAGATCACGCTCAAGGACGGGAAGCTGGACTTCGAATACATCTCGCAGGCGGACAATTCCTCCGCTGAAGGGGATGAAGGCGACAGCACGCGTGAAGCGGAAGCTGCCGACTGATACAGGCCCCTTGCGGGCATTGACTGAAAATGACAGGGACCAGAAATGGTCCCTGTTTTTTTGTACCCCTGCCCCCGAAAGGAACCTCATGCTGACGGCCGCCATTTATATTCCCGCTGCATTTGCCGAAATTGGCGGGTGCTTCTGTTTCTGGGCATGGATGCGCCTTGGCCGATCGGCGCTGGTACTGGTGCCGGGCTGCCTATCGCTGATCGTGTTCGCATGGCTGCTGACATTCAGCCCGGCCGATAATGCGGGCCGGGCCTATGCCATTTATGGTGGGGTCTATATCGTCGCCAGCCTGATCTGGTCATGGCTGATGGAAGGACTGCCGCCCGACCGCTGGGACATCGGGGGCGCTACGATCTGCCTTGTCGGGGCCGCCATCATCCTGCTGGCCCCGCGTGGCTGAAGACAGCACCCGCCAAAAATAATACGAAGTTTCAGGAGACGCCGCCTAAAACAGGCGGCACCCGAAATATGCCTGAAGACCCGGAACAGTTCCGTTACTGATAACGGGTGCCGTTGACCGTCACATATCCCTCCACGGGCCAGGTCCGGCCGGTGCCATGATGGGTCCAGTCGATGCCCTGGCTCCGGGCGTTATCATAATAATACCGGCCCAGCACATCAGCCTGATCCCCCTTGGCCACCCATGGCCATGCGGGGGCCGACATACGATCCAGATCGGATACGATGCGAATGGACACGCCGTTGCCGACATCCACATAGAAATAACCATGCAGCCCGCTGCGGGTCCGTTTGGATGCGGACACGGCGATCACACGGCCACAGACATGCTCGACCCGGTCAGGCTGATCCGCCTGCGAGGCTTCCGCCGCTTCGACATCCGCAAGAAATTTGTGGTCATCACAGGACTGCGGCACGGGGCTGGCGATGGCCTGGGTCTGCGCCCTGTCCTTCTCGCTGCCAGACTGCTGGTAGTCTTCCCCGGCCTGCTCGCGTTTGTGATGATGGTGACGACGTGCTTCCGCCGGCGCCAGCAACGCTCCCTGCACCGCAAGGACCGCCGCAAGTCCCATCACCCCACGTATATGCCAGCGCGTTGCCGCCATGACTGTTCTCCATTCACACAAGATCACAATCTTTTGCGGGGTGTGGGCGCGCCCGTCAATGAACGGCGTGATGGGCGTCCTTCGGCGCTTCGGCTTCCAGCTGCCGACGGGCCTTTTCCATTTCCGCCGCCATGGCGGGATCGGATGCCGGCATCTTCAGGTGCAGCTTCTCCAGCGCGTCGATGATGGCCTCGATCACCACCAGCCGTTCAAACCATTTCTGGTCCGCCGGCACGACAAACCACGGCGCATCCGGGTGTGCTGTGCGCCGGATCGCCTCTTCATACGCGCTCTGATAATCATCCCAGTACTGCCGTTCATGAATGTCGGAAGGCGAGAACTTCCAGTTCTTGGTCGGATGATCGATCCGGCGCAGAAAGCGCTTGCGCTGCTCCTCTTTCGACAGGTGCAGGAAGAACTTCAGCACGACCGTGCCCTGACGCGCCATATACTGCTCAAAATGGCTGATATCCTGATAGCGGTCCTGCCAGAATGTGGATTTCTTACGCAGGGGCGCGGGCAGGCATTCATGATCCAGCAGTTCGGGATGCACGCGGGTAACCAGCACTTCTTCATAATGGCTGCGGTTGAAAATGCCGATGCGCCCGGCCGCAGGCGCTGCCAGATGCTCGCGCCACAGATAGCCATGCGACAGTTCAACCGGACCGGGCTGCTTGAACGATGTCACGCTGACGCCCTGCGGGTTGATGCCGGACATGACGTGCTTGATCACGCCATCCTTGCCCCCCGCATCCAGCGCCTGCAGCACGACCAGAACGGACCATGTGCCATTGGCGTACAGAACGGACTGCAACTGCGACAGGCGGCCGATGCGTTCCTTCAGCAGCCGCTTTCCGGTCTTCTTGTCCAGTCCGCAGGCCTCCGCCGCGCGCGTGGGGCAGGCCGCAAGGGAAAAACCATGTCCGTTGCGCACACTGAACTGGCGCGCCAGCCTGTTACTCGTCTCCTTGGTCTTGCGGGTCATGATCAGTCCTTCATGCCCCGTGCCACTGCAAGGCCGCCTGCCGCCTGACAGACGGGCATCATCTCGATCTCATTGATATTGACGTGCCGCGGCAGCGACAGGACCCAGGCCACCGTCTCGGCAATGTCCGTCGGCAGCAGCGGCTTCGTCCCTTCATACACCGCCTCCGCCTTCGCATTATCACGCAGGCGCACCTGGCTGAACTCACTCCCCCCGCACAGGCCGGGTTCAAGATTCGTCACGCGCACATTATGCCCCAGCAGGTCGCAGCGCAGGTTGCGTGTGAACTGCCTGACAAACGCCTTGGTCGCACCATACACATTGCCCCCGGTATACGGGTAGGTGCCAGCCGTGCTGCCAAGTGTGATGACATGCCCGCGTTCCCGCGCCACCATGCCGGGCAGCATGACGCGGGTCAGTTCAACCATACCGGTCACATTGGTGGAAATCATGGTCTGCCAGTTGGCGATATCCGCCTCCTGCGCCTTTTCCATACCCAGCGCCAGACCGGCATTGCTGACCAGAATATCCACGTCGCGCCATTCCTGCGGCAGGCTGCCGGGCAGGGCCGCGATGGCGGCCGCGTCGTCCATGTCCAGCCTGAAGGGCAACAGGTCCGGCCCCAGTTCTGCCGCCAGCGCATCCAGACGTTCCTGCCGGCGGCCGGTCGCTATGACGCGGTATCCATCATGCACAAGGCGCTGGGCAATCGCCCTGCCGAATCCGGCGGTCGCACCGGTTACCATTGCGATCTGCTTCATGGTCTGTCTCCTTCCTGCATGTTACGGCAGCCTTGCATATCGGGCGGCGTCCGTCATTGAGAACAATCAGCCTGCGGGTAAAGTCTGAAATAGTTGCAAACGAAGGCAAATCCGGTTCTATGGTTGTGTATGGCTTCCTTCACGACAACTCCGGGCTGCAGCCTGACCGGCCACCTGCTGGTGGCTACCCCTGCCCTGACGGATCCCGCCTTTGCGCGCAGTGTCGTCTATCTGTGCGCCCATTCCCCCGAGGATGGGGCCATGGGCCTTGTTGTCAACCGGCGCCTGTCCCAGCCCGTCCTTGATGATGTGCTCGAACAGCTTGGCATTGCCCCCGTGCCGCCACGTCGCCGCATCAACCTGTGCGCGGGCGGGCCGATGGATAACGGGCGCGGATTCGTGCTGCATACATCGGACTGGAGCGGCGACGGCAGCCTGCCGGTGGATCGCGCCACCACCCTGACCGCCAGCCTGGACGTGCTGCGTGACATTGCCGATGGCAATGGTCCGGCCCATGCATTGCTGGCCATGGGCCATGCCAGTTGGGAAGCAGGGCAGCTGGAAGAAGAGATGCTGCGCCATGATGCGTGGATCGCGGCACCGGCCACCGAAAACATCGTATTCGGGCCGGACCACAACGCCAAATGGCGGCAGGCGCTGGCCAGCGTGCATATCGATCCGGCATGGTACAGCACCGCCCCCGGTCACGCCTGACCGAGGGCAGCCGTCCCTACCAGCGCAGGGACGGCACGCAGGCGACCGGCGCAAGCCCGGCGGCGGAGGCTTCTTCCACCGCAAGGTCGTAATCCGGGTTGCGCCCCTGTTCCCAGTTCCCGCCAAGCATTTCCTGGTGGATACCACCCAGCACCCAGCAGCCATCAATACCTGCGGTAGCTGCCCCGCGCATGTCGGTCGCCAGCGCATCGCCCAGCGCCAGAACCCGGTCGCGCGGCACATCCAGCAATGACAGCGCCAGCCCGTATACCTCCGTATAGGGCTTGCCGATCCAGCGCACGTCGCGGCCATGTTCCGCATACCAGCTGGCCATGGCCCCCGCGCAGATCAGACGCTGCGTGCCACGGATCACCTGCTGGTCAGGATTGGCGCAGATCATGGGCAGGCCATGGGCGGCACAGCGTTCAAGCAGCGGCAGGTAGGGGGCGATGTCTTCTTCCCCCAGTTCGGCATCCGGTCCGGTATTCAGCACGAAATCGGCATTGGCCGGATCGGTGACCACATCAAGGTCCAGCCCGGCATAGACATCAACGTCCTTTTCCGGGCCCAGATGGATCATGCGCCGCCCCAGTGCGGCGAACCACGGGTCATCCCGGCTGGCCAGCATGCGGTGTGTGCATTCGCCACTGGTCATGATGGCATCATACAGGTCGGCGCTGATGCCCATGCGACGCAGGTTTGGCTCCACCGTTGCAGTCCGGCGCGGCGCATTGGACAGCAGCACGACACGCCTGCCTGCCTCGCGCAGGCGCTGCAGACATTCCAGAACACCGGGATAGGCCTGCACGCCGTTGTGCACCACACCCCACAGATCAAGGATGTATCCGTCATAATCGCCGTTCAGCGTGGACAGCCCGTCATGCCATTTCATTTGAGCGCGCTACCCTTTGCGTCCGCCAGTGTCTCGAAGCCATGCGCACGCAGTGCACGCAGGGTTTCGGCCTTCAGCCGCGCGATGATGCCCGGCCCTTCGTAAACATAGGATGTGTAGATCTGCACAAGGTCGGCCCCCGCGCGCACCCGGTCCACGATGTCCGCACCCGTCTCGATCCCGCCACAGGCCACCAGTGCGACGCGGCCAGCCGCCACGGTCGCCACGCGGGTCAGCATATCCTGCGCCAGCGCGCGCAGCGGGCGACCGGACAGGCCACCGGCCTCGCCCGCATCCGGGCTGCGCAGTCCCGCCGGGCGTGAAAGGGTGGTGTTGGACACGATCAGCCCCTGCGCACCACCGGCAATCGCGGCCTCGACCACCGCGCTCACGTCATCATGCGCGATATCAGGCGAGATCTTGACCAGCAGCGGCGGCCGTTCGGGGTGGGCGGCGCTGATGGCATCCAGAATGCCCTTCAGGCGTGTTGCTTCCTGCAGGTCGCGCAGGCCCGGCGTATTGGGCGATGACAGGTTGATGACGATATAGTCGGCATAATGCTTCACGCGCCCGACCAGCATGGGGTAATCGCGCTCGGGGTCCGCACCGGTCTTGTTGATGCCAAGGTTCGCACCCACCGGCACCTGCGCACCGGGCGTACGGCGCGGCGACGACACGCGGTGCAGCCGCGCCATGCGCACGGCAAAACGGTCGATGCCCTGATTGTTGAACCCCATACGGTTGATGATGGCGCGGTCTTCCGTCAGCCGGAACAGGCGTGGCTGCGGGTTGCCGGGCTGCGGGCGGGGGGTTACGGTCCCGGCTTCGACAAAGCCGAAGCCCGAACGTGCCAGCGGACGCACGACCAGCGCATTCTTATCAAACCCGGCCGCCATGCCGATGGGGTTGGGAAAACGCAGGCCCATGGCCCGTACCGACAACGCCGGGTCATCATTGCCCGGGCAGGATACCCCGCCCAGACCAAGCTGCAGGGCATCAAGGGCGATGCGATGGGCGGCCTCGGGTTCCAGACGCCGCATGAGCGGCAGGATCATACGCGACATAATATTCATGGCAGGAAGTGTTGCCGCAATTCAGCGCCGGGGGAAAGGGGCAACTAACCATGCGCGGGCTTTGTCGCGTCAACAGCCGCCGGTGCATCGGTGGGAAAGCGGATCAGGTAATAGGGCGGCGCCCGCAGGTCATGCCCGCCATTCAGCCCACCCAGCCGATTCCATTGCCCCAGCGTGCAGTACACCGTATCGCCATCAACGAATATCCCGTCGGGGGACAGGATTCGCGGGTCATGCACCATGGTGTCGAATGTCCCGTCCACATTGCGGCGGAAGATGGCGTCGTGTTCGAAATTGGTGGTGTAGATGCGTCCCTTCGCATCATTCGCCAGACCATCGGCCACGCCCTTTTCCCCCAGGTCGCGTATCCCGGCGGCAAGCTGCGCATCGGTTCTGGAAAAATCGGCCAGAAGGCTGGTGGGAATGCTGTACAGCCGCCTGCTGGTCAGGGGGCTGTAGTACAGCGTGCTGCTGTCAGGCGACAGGGTAATGCCGTCCACCCCACCCCAGACAAAGCCGGGTGGGTGCAGCGGGGGATCGAACACCAGTGGCCGCCCCTCCACCACCGCCATGAAGGGGCGCTGCGCCTGGATGGAGGGATGATCCGCCAGCACCCGGCGCTGCCGACCTGTTGCAATATCCACCACCACAAGGGCGGGCGACAGGCCGAAGGAGGAATCGGTCACGTACACCGTACCCTGCGCCCCATGCGTCAGGTCCACCCGCAGGTCGTTCATGTGACTATCCGGCAGCAGGGTCGGCGCACGCAGGAGGATGCTGGCGAAAATCCGGTCCGTTTCGGGGTCGATGCCGATCACCTTCGCCGCCCCCGGCACAAGTGGCTGTCCCGCCAGCTTGCCGTCATCAATGGCCCATAACCGTCCCCGCGCATCCGTGGTCATGCCATGTATCGACATGAGCCGGGTGGCCGGCGGCTGGTCGGACGGCATGCTGTGCGCCGCATCGGGATAGGGATACAGCCGGCCGCCCTTCAGTTCCGCAAGGGTCGCCCCGCGGTGATTGACCGCATGCCGGGGAAACCCGACAAATATGCGCCCATGGGTCACGGCGATGCCCGACGGGCCGGGCCCGTCAAACCGGGCAACGATTTCAAACGGACCGGACGACGCCACGCCATGGTCGCGGTTGGTGGCCTCATGCGCCGGCTCTGCCGCACGGGCGACGCCGCCGATGCCAATGGTCAGTGGCAGGATGGCACGGAACAGGTCACGCCTGTGCATGGACATGGTCATCGTCTCCCCTGACGCTGGCTGTTCCGCCATTCATGCAAGTCCGGGTGGCAAGGGCAATCGGCCCCGCCCTGACCCGGACTTCACAATCAGTTCATGGGCAGGGATATGGGTGGGTGTTCGGGCGACAGCGTGCGCCGTATCCGTCCCACATCCGCAGTCGTTACGGCGGATGCGTCATTTCCCCATGCCGCGCGGATGAAGGTGACGGTATCCGCCACGGCCGCGTCGTCCATGCTTGCCGCGAAACCGGGCATGACAAAGGCCGAAGGCGCCTGACGCGTTGCGCGCAGGACATTCCCCTCCAGCACGATACGGATCAGGGAATCCGGCCTGGGGTCCATGACCACCGGGTTGCCCGCCAGTGGCGGGAAAGTGGTGGGATAGCCATGGCCATCGGTACGGTGACAGGCGGCGCAGCGATCGACATAGGACCGCGCGCCACGGGCGGACACGTTCCCGGCGCGCAGGGCATCGGTTGCCGTGGGATCATAGGTCCAGCCCTGCGCAACCTGGGTTGCCGTGGGGGACAGGGTTTTGAGGTAACGCGCGATCGCCAGCCGGTCCTCATCCGTCATGTGCTGCGTGCCATGGCCGATGGCATCCGTCATGCCGCCAAAGGCCGCACCTAGCGGCATGCGCCCGGTGGCCAGGAAACGCACGATGTCATGTTCGTTCCACCGCCCCAGCCCGGTGCGGTTTTCGCCACGCAGGCTGACCGGACGCCAGCCATCCACCGCATCCCCGCCCGACAGGTACAATGGCCCGTCCGCCGCCGTCAGGGCCTTTTCCTGCATGGTCAGGGCGCGGGGCGTGTGACAGGCACCGCAATGACCCGGCCCTTCGACCAGATAGCTGCCACGGGCCACCAGCGGGTCGGCAAAGGTGCGGCGGTCCATGTCGCGCCGCACGTCCTTCGGGTCGGGGGCATACAGGGTGCGCCAGATGGCAAGCGGCCAGCGCATGGACATCGGCCATGACATGCCATCCTGCACCACCCTGTGGGCAACGGGCTTCACGCCATCCATGAAATAGACATACAGCGCATGCACGTCCTCATCCGTCAGGCGCGCATAGGATGGATAGGGCATGGCCGGATACAGCGTCGCCCCGTCACGGCGGATGCCCTGGCGCAGGGCCCGACGGAACTCGGCTTCGGAATACTGGCCGATGCCGGTCTGCCGGTCGGGAGTGATGTTGGGGGCATACAGCGTGCCGGTCGGCAGGTTGAAGGCCAGCCCGCCGGCAAACGGCGCGCCGCCGGATGCCGTATGGCAGGCGGCACAATCGGAAGCGACGGCCATGTAGGCGCCGCGCGCCACCACCGCATCGTGCTGCGCATCATCCTGCGCCCGTGCGGACCCAGTCCCGATTGTCGCCACCGCCAGCACGGCTGCCAGCAGGGCACGCCACGTTCCCTTCGCCACGCCCCTCATCCCGCCAGCGGTCCGGGACTGGCAAGATAGGTCGTGCGGATGTGGTGGGCCGCCCAGTACGCCAGTGCGGCGACCATGCCGGTCGGGTTGTATCCCGTTCCCTGCGGGAAGGCATTGGCCCCGATAACGAATACATTATGCACGTCCCACGACTGCAGGTAACGGTTGAGCGCACTGGTACCGGGATCACTACCCATGACCGCGCCACCACCCAGATGGGTGGTCTGGTACTGCCGGGTATCGAACGGCCTGCCGAATTCGCGCTTTGTCAGGTTGACGCGGCGCGCACCCATGGCCTTTGCCACATCGCCAATCCTGTCCACCACGTAGCGGTTCATGCGGATGTCGTTGTCTTTCCAGTCAAACGTCATGCGCAGCAGCGGCTGTCCGTACGCGTCCTTCCATGTCGGGTCCAGGTCGAGATACACATCGCGGTACGCCATGTTCGACCCATGGGCGTCAATGCGCAGGGAATGGCGGTATGTATCGATCATGCCCGCCTTCCACGCACTGCCCCAACGCGGCGTGCCCGGCGGTCCGCCGGAATGGGCGGCGGCAATGGCGCGCACCCCCGCCTGGTTCACCCATACCGGCGATCCGCCCACGAACCCCAGCGGGCCGTGGTCGAAGTTTTCGCTATTGAAATCATCAAACGCGACGCCGCCGCCACCTGCACCGATATACTGGTTCGTCTCGACACCCCGGTCGAGCCAGACAGTGCTGGTCGTCACGTTCTGGTAAACGAAATTACGGCCCACCACCCCTTCGTTGCGCACGGGGTCATACGGTCTGCCAATGCCCGACAGCAGCATGAGCCTGACATTATGGAACTGGAACGCGGTCAGGATGACCATTTCGGCAGGCTGGGTCACCACTTTCCCGTCGGGGTCGGTATAGGTCACCCCGGTCGCGCGCCTGCCATCCGCATCCAGTTCGACCTTCAGCACATGGCAGCCTGCGCGCAGGTCAAACAGCGGGTGCTGCCGCAGCACCGGCAGGATGTTCACGTTGGGGGATGCCTTGGAATACATGTAACAGGCATATCCGCTGCAATACCCGCAGAAATTACATGGTCCCATCTGCGCGCCATAGGGATTGACGTACTGGCGCGACGCATTGGCCGCCGGAAGGGAATAGGGGTGGAATCCCGCTTCTTCCGCCGCCTTGCGGAACAGATGGGCGGTATAGACATCCTTCAGCGCGGGCAGCGGGAAATGGTCGGAACGCGAGGGAGAGAACACATTCCCCTTCCCCACCACCTTCCCGTTTATCATGTAGGGTTCGCCCGACGTGCCGAATACCTTTTCGGCCTTGTCGAAAAAGGGTTCCAGTTCCTCATACGTGACGCCGTAATCCTGAAGGTTCATGCCTTCGGGGATGAAGCCGGCGCCATATTTCTCGATCACGCGCGAACGCATCCGCAGGTCATCGGGCGGGATGCGGAAATGCACGCCCGACCAGTGCAGGCCCGCGCCGCCCACGCCCTCACCGGGCAGGAAGGCCGCCATGCGACGATAGGGCAGCGCCGTCTGCTGGCTGTTATTGCGGATGGTGACGGTGTTCTTCGACAGGTCCTGGAACAGTTTATAGCGGAAATTGGCCTCCAGCTCGTCAATCGACGCGGGATAGGCCCCCTCCGACGCGGTGCTGCGGTCGGGGCCACGCTCCAGCATGACAACCGAGCGTCCGGCTTCCGTCATTTCCTTGGCCATGATCGACCCGGCCCAGCCGCCGCCGACGATCACCACGTCAACCGGCTTCAGCCTGCGTGCATCGTCGCTCATGCCGTTTCCCCCGATATGGACACGCTGCCCAGTGGGTAATGCGCGCCGTAACGGTCCACCCAGTCCATGAAATCCGCCCGCGCACCGGGAAAACCCAGCATGGTCCAGCCACCAAGGCCGGTATTGCCGCCATGCACGGGGTCCGAAAACGCCCCTTCCATTACATTGGCCAGCAACTGGTCAAAAAACACACTGGATGGAATATCGCCAAAAACCAGCCTGTTGTTCTCGGCCCCACGCAGCAGGTCGTCCTGCAACGCGGGCGCAAGGTCGGCAAACGGCCTGCCGTGACGGGTGGCGGCGTGTGCATTCATGCCTGCGATACCGCGCCGGTACAGATCACGCGGGGCATAGGGCAGCTGGTAGCCAAGATTATCCGGCCCCTGCACGAACGGGGCGTGCATGTACCATTGCGCCCCGAAGGCGTAGGGGGTGTCCATCTGCATGTCGATGAAGCGGGGCACGTCCAGCGCCCGCGCGCCGGGACCGTTTTCATCGGCCGGGATCAGGCGGTCACACGCGGCGATCAGGAACGCCCATTCGGCGGACGTGAAAAAACGCGGGACATAGGGCGCAGGCGGACGCGATCGCGCCGGGTGGGATGCAAGGGATGTACCACATGCGGCAATTCCCGCCAGTCCCCGCATGAACTGCCGCCGCGACGAAATGAACCGTAAACCACCAATACCCAAAAATGCCTACCCGCTATGCCATGTCATTCCTGATCCGAACGCTCACTATATCCGTGAGGTCCGGATAAATGCCTAGACCATTTTTTCGACATTTTTATTAATGCAAGAAAATATGATCATGAAAAAACGGCCTATAGATAAACTTTTCCAGAGCCAGCCCCTTTTTCGACAGATCGTTTCAACATGTTGCGGATAATGGACAGGTTTCTGGTTTGGCCTGTTTCTCAAGGCGTCCGGAAACGCCACCATGCTGGCAACCAAGGGGCCACCCGGAAACTTCCGCCCTGTTTATTCAGAAGGTTATTCTGGAACATGCCCCCATCGCGGTCGCACCCTTGACCGGTCACGGGACGCACCCTATCCCCCCGGCATGCGTATTCGCCTTTTCATGCCCGGAAGCCTTGGCACCGCCTGCATCGCATCGGTTACGGACATGGCCGTGGGCTACCCACAGGCTCTTGTGCGCCGGATCGGGCATCCGGTCATGTGGATCGGGGGGCTGATCGGCACGCTGGACAGGCGGCTCAATACTAAAGATGCCACCCCGGCACGGCGCAGGGCCCATGGCTGCCTGGCAGCCATGGTGATTGTTTCGGTGCCGACGGCAGCAGCAGTGCTGGTGAATCGCACCATCCGCCGTATCCTGCCCCGATGGCTGGCGCTGCCACTGACGGCGGTGCTGGCCAGTTCCCTTGTCGCCCAGCGTTCCCTGCACGACCATGTCAAGGCCGTGGCGGTCGCCTCACAGGACAGCCTGCCCGCCGCCCGGCGTGCGGTCTCCCATATTGTCGGTCGTGATCCAGAACTGTTGGATGAAGCCGCCGTGCTGAGGGCCGCGACCGAGACACTGGCCGAAAATTTTTCCGATGGCATTGTCGCCCCGCTGCTGTGGATGGCGGCAGGTGGCCTGCCGGGGGCCGTTTTCTATAAATCGGTCAACACGGCAGACAGCATGATCGGCCATCGCACGCCCCGGCATGAAGCCTTTGGCTATGTCGCGGCAAAACTGGATGATCTGGTCAATCTGCCTGCGTCCCGCCTGTCCGCGCTATGGATTATCCTTGCCGCCCTGACCATGCGGGGCATGGGCGCGCGTGCCGCCCTGCGTATCGTGCTGCGCGACGCCCGCCAGCACCGATCCCCCAACGCGGGCTGGCCCGAGGCCGCCATGGCGGGTGCGCTGGGCATACGTCTGTCCGGCCCACGATCCTATGATGGTGTCAGCGTGGCGGAACCGTGGGTGGGCGATGGCCGGTCCGACCTGCGACCTGAAGACCTGTATCGCGCCCTGGCGCTGTACCGTCGCGCCTGTCTGATCCAGACGCTGGCGGGATGCCTGGCTGCAGGCATGCTGACCCGCAAGCTACGGACTGTTCACAGGACACCCTGAAAACAGAAGACCGTTTCTGGTGAAGCTTTTTTCACGACACTTCGGGAAAATGCCGGCCGCCCGCCGGAAAGCGACATCCGGACACTTTCTTATTCTAGCGGGACAACGTCGCATCAATCTCGCGCTGCCTGCTGACGGGACGGGCCAGTTCCAGCAGACTGTCGATATCCAGATGCGTTTCCAGATGATCGGCCAGCGCATCGAGCGCTGCATCCACCGTCGCGTCATGGTTATGCCCGTGTGAGCGTGCCCCAAGCCGCGCCAGCACTGCCGCCCGCGTCCCGCCATCAGCCAGCAGCCCGTGGACATAGGTGCCCCACACCCGGCCCGACGGGCTGACCGCGCCATCATACCGCCCGCCCAGATCAGTCAGGGGGCGGGCGTCATTATCGGGACCGGCAGTCCGGCCGATATGCATTTCGTATCCGCGCAGGCCCACGCCTTCGGGCAGCAGACGACCCGTTACCTCCTCCAGCCGCTTGCTGCCTTCCAGCACGGTGGCAACATCCAGCAGGCCAAGGCCGTCCACCGTGCAGGCCGCCCCCTCGATTCCCATCGGGTCGGCAATGCTGCGTCCCAGCATCTGGTAGCCGCCGCATATGCCCAAGACATGGCCACCACGACGGACATGGGCATGGATGTCGATATCCCACCCCTCGTCACGCAGCACCGCAAGGTCGGTGATGGTCGCCTTCGCACCGGGCAGGATCACAAGGTCGCATGGCGGCAGGACCTGCCCGCGCGGCACCATGGTCAGGCAGACCCCGTCTTCCGATGCAAGCGGGTCCAGATCATCAAAATTGGCGATCATGGGCAGGCAGGGCACCGCAATGCGCAGCCCCTGTGTCCCGGTCTGGCTGCCGGGGTGCAGGTCGGCGGCATCTTCCGCCGGCAGGTCACGCACGCGGTCAAGGAAGGGCACCAGCCCCACGGGCCGCCAGCCGGTCATACGCGCGATTGCCGCCATGCCCGCATCAAACAGGGACGGATCGCCCCGCATGCGGTTGACGATAAACCCCTTTATGCGCCGCGCGTCCGCATCCGCCACCACCGCCTGCGTGCCCACAAGGCTGGCGATCACACCGCCACGGTCGATATCGCCCACCAGCACGACATTGACATCCGCTGCCTGCGCAAACCCCATGTTGGCAATGTCATCGGCCCGCAGATTGACCTCGGACGCTGACCCGGCACCTTCGACCAGCACGATGTCCGCCTGATCGGCAAGGGCGTGGAAACTGTCCAGCACCTCGGGCATCAGGCCGCGCTTGAAGGACTGGAAATCCTTTGCCCGCACCTGCCCGCGCATGCGCCCGCGCACCACCAGCTGCGATCCGGTCATACCCTGTGGCTTGAGCAGCACGGGGTTCATGTCCACCGATAGCGCCGCCCCGCAGGCACGGGCCTGCAGCGCCTGCGCACGCCCGATTTCGCCACCATCCGCCGTTACCGCCGCGTTGTTGGACATGTTCTGCGGCTTGAACGGGCGTACGCGCAGGCCACGGCGCGTCAGGGCGCGGGCGATTCCCGCCACCAGCACCGACTTGCCCACGCTGGACCCCGTGCCCTGGAACATGAGCGCGCGGGCCGCCATCAGAATTCGATCCCCGCCTGCGCCTTCACGCCCTTTTTGAAATGATGGGCGACCTGCGTCATCTCGGTCACGAGATCGGCGGCCTCGATCATGGCGGGACGGGCGTTGCGTCCCGTCACGACGACATGCTGCATGGCGGGACGGGCCGCGATATCGGCCAGCACATCATCAACCGGCAGGTAGTCGTAGCGCAGCGCGATATTGAGTTCGTCCAGGATCACCATCGCCACGTCCACGCGCTTCAGCGCGGCACGCGCCTGATCCCATGCCGCGCGGCAGTTGGCGATATCACGGGTGCGGTCCTGTGTATTCCATGTAAAGCCTTCGCCCAGCGCATGCCATTCCACCTGATCGCCAAAGCGTTCCAGCGCCTTGCGTTCCCCCGTGTTCCACGCCCCCTTGATAAACTGGATCACCACGATGCGCCCGCCATGGGCCAGCGTGCGCAGCGCCATGCCAAAGGCAGCGGTGGACTTGCCCTTGCCGGCGCCAGTATGGACCGCCAGCAGGCCCTTCTCGATGGATTTGCTGCTGACTTCCCTGTCCTGCACCTGCTTGCGTTTGGCCATTTTTTCACGGTGGCGGATTTCTTCGGGGGTAAGGGTCATTTCATCTCCATCGGCAGGCCAGCCACCACAAAAACAACACGCGCGACATCCCGCGCCACGGACTGGTGCAGCCAGCCTGCCTCATCACGGAAGCGGCGCGCCAGTGCATTATCGGGCACGATCCCCTGCCCGACCTCGTTCGACACCAGCACGGTCGGGCCCGCGCGGCGGCCAAGGGCTGCCAGCAGCGCCTGCGTGGCGCCCGCAATATCGTGTTCGCCCAGCATGAGGTTGGTCAGCCACAGCGTCAGGCAGTCCACCAGGACGGGCGATGTCCCCGCCCCGTCAAGGGCGGCCGGCAGGTCCAGCGGTTCTTCCACCGTATGCCATCCCGCCCCCCGCCGGGCACGGTGATGGGCCACGCGCTGCGTCATTTCCCCATCATGGGGCCGGCAGGTGGCAAGATAGGTCCATGGCGCGGGCCATTGGGGGAACAGGCCTTCGGCAAAGCGGCTCTTGCCCGACCGCGCGCCCCCCAGCACGAAAATGCAGCCCTGCATGCCGGACATCGTATCCTGTTGGCCCGCCGCCTTCATTTTATCCTCCGCCATCTTGCATCCGGGCGCATAAGACCACACAACGCTGCGCATGCCATCCCGTCTTTCCTTCCCACGCGACATGGCCGCGCTACGCCAGTTGTGCCGTGATCTTCCCCCGCCCGACATGACGGCGGATGCCGCCATTGCCGACCATGACAGCCAGCTGACCAAACCACCCGGCAGTCTGGGGCGGCTGGAGGAACTGGCCCGCTGGGCCGGACGGTGGCAGCATACCGACCGCCCCCGCGCCGAACGGGTGGATATCATTGTTTTTGCGGGCAATCACGGCGTCACCGCGCAGGGTGTGACACCATGGCCCGTCGATGTCACGCGCCAGATGCTCGAGAATTTCCGCAATGGCGGCGCGGCCATAAACCAGATCGCCCGCATCAGCGCCGCACGCCTGCATGTGGTGGACGTCGAGGCCCTGCGCCCCACCGCCGACATGACCCGTACCCCGGCCATGGATGAGCCGACATTCCTGCGCGCGCTGACCACCGGCATGCAGGCCGTGCGGACGGATACGGACCTGCTGTGTCTTGGTGAGATGGGGATTGGCAATTCAACCGCCGCCTCTGCCGTGTGTGCCGCCCTGTTCGGGGGCGGCGGCGCGAAATGGGCCGGGCGTGGCACCGGACTGGATGACGCGGGGGTACGGCACAAGGCCGCAGTGATCGACCGCGCGCTTGCCTGCCACGACGGCCACCTGTCCGATCCACTGGCCATACTGCGCCATCTTGGCGGACATGAACTGGCGGCGATCATGGGGGCGGTCATCGCCGCGCGGTACAGGAACATTCCCGTGCTGCTGGACGGGTTCATCTGCACGGCAGCGGCGGCCCCGCTGGCGCTGCTGCACCCCAGCGGGCTGGCGCATACCCGACTGTCCCACTGTTCGGCCGAAGGTGGGCATGCCCATCTGGCAGTGGCGCTGGGGCTGTCGCCACTGCTGGACCTTGGGCTGCGGCTGGGTGAAGGGTCCGGCGCGGGGCTGGCCATTCCCCTTGTCCGCTCCGCCATTGCCTGCCTGTGCGGCATGGCGACCTTCGCGCAGGCCCGGGTCAGCGAAAAGGAATGAGCACCATGGGCCATCTGCGTGCCGACCTTGTCTGCGGGCTGGGGCTGCTGACCCGCCTGCCGGTAGGGTGGCTGGCGCGTGACGGCCTGCCTTACTCCATGACGCGCAGCATATGGTGCTGGCCCCTGATCGGCGGTGGCCTGGGGGCTGGTGCCGGACTGCTTTATGCCGGGCTGCGGTGGCTTGGCATCGCCGCATTGCCGGCTGCGGGATGGAGTACCGGCATGTTGCTGCTGGCCTGCGGCGGGCTGCATGAAGACGGGCTGGCGGACATGGCCGATGGCTGCGGAGGGGGACGGGACAAGGCCCGCAAACTGGAGATCATGCGCGACAGCCGTGTAGGCAGTTATGGCGTCATGGCGGTGGTGATCGCGCTGCTGGTACGGGTGACGGCGCTGGCGGCCATGCCGGGGCATATGGCCATGACCGTCATGCCCGTGGCGGGTGCGCTGGCGCGTGCGGCCATGACGGTGGTGCTGTGGCGCCTGCCGCCCGCGCGCACCGACGGGCTGGCCAGTTCCATGACGCGCCTGCCGGGTTACGCGCTGGCGGCCTGCATGGCCCTGGCGGCCGGAAGCGCCGTCGTGCTGCTGCCCCTGCCGCGTGCGGCCCTTGCCTGTGGCGTGTCGGTCATGGCAGCGGCCGTCATGTGCCGGTTCGCGCGACAGCAGATTGGCGGCCAAACCGGAGACGTTCTTGGTGCAACGGCAGTTGTGACGGAATGTGCTGTTCTGGCTGCTCTGACCTGAATCCAGGCTGTCCCTGTTCGATCACGCGCACCGACCCCATGGGCGGCGACGGCGCCAGCAGGCTGCCGGGCATACCGTGGACCATCCCGTGCATGAGGCGGAGCGGGCCGCCATGTGTCACGACGGCGCAGGACTGCCCATACTGCTGCATTTCGGTCCAGAAATGCCGGACACGGGCACGCAGGTCGCTGCCGCTTTCGCCACCAGGCGGGGCAAAGCCCGCCACGTCGGCCGCCCATGCATCCAGTGCCGCGCGCGAAATGTGACTCCACGGTCGGCCTTCCCACTCCCCGAAACTGATTTCACGCAGACGTGAATCCACCTTCAGGTCCAGGTTCATGAACCGCGCCACCCGTTCCGCCACCATCTGGCACCGACGGGCGGGAGACGAGAACAGAATCCGGCACCCCACCCCCTGCATGACGGTGCGCAGGCCATCGGCCATGCGTTCCCACCCATCCGCCAGAGCAACGTCCCGTTGGCCGTAACACAGGCCTTCCGCCCCCATAACGGCGGGATGGCGCGCCAGCACAATTGCAAAACGGTCTGTCATCCGGTCCAGCCTTCCAATCTGTCCTACTGAACATCCGCGAAGTTCATGAACATCGCCATAAGTTGGATAAGGGGGCAGCCCCCCGATAAGGACATGCCACTTTTTTGCCCCATGATGTCGGGGCGCCATCAATACCGACAAACAGGACCAAATAAAGCCTGTTTACAAAAAGGCATGTATTCTGCATATCGACAATTGTACATTTACACATTCCAATTTGCTGACACCCCGGGTCTGTACATTCCCGTTCCCCAGACCGGAAGGATAACGAGCATCATGCGGATATGGGCAAGCGCCTGCCTGCTTCTGTGCCTGCCAGCAAGCGCGAGCGCCGCAGGCCTGTTCAGTGCTGTCCATCCCACGCTGGCGTGTGGGGATGATGCCATTTTGCGTACCCTGTCCGACCGGACCATTTCCACGCAGCAGTCACCCGCATGGCGCAGGACACTGATGCGGCAGGGCGACTGCCACAACGTCACGCCGGACATCCGTTGGGAAAAAATAGCCAACCGCAACGGGCTGCCACTGATGCGGCGCGTGCCGCCGGTGCCGGGCCTGCCGCCGCTATATTTCATGACGGGTGAAATCGCCCCGATCGCGCCCGGTCCCACCGTCGCAGTAGCATCCGAGGACCGCACGCCACCCCGCACCCCGATCGCGCCACCCGCGCCCGTGGCCCCCATGGCCGATACCCCCACCGGCCCGCAGCACACCGAAGCGGAAGACAGCCCGCCAGCCACGCCGCCGGTAATCGTGCAGCCTGCGGAAACCCCGCGACCGACCGACATCTTTTTCATGACGCGCGGCTTCCAGAAGCTGGGGTCGCTTATCCTGACCCTCATGCTGGTCTGCGGAACGGGATGGGTCATGGTGCTGGTCCTGCGCGCGACGTGGCGCATGGCGCGACGACGCAAGGCGATCAACATCTGCGTGGAACTGGCGCAGCGGCATTCCCCCATGCTGGGCCGGTGGTACCAGAACGCGCACGACACCCGCCCCGGTTCTGCATCCCATACCTCGTGGGGGACGTATCTGGACCGCTTTGCCCACGGCACCATCCTGCCCACACTGACGCGCCATGGATATAACACCCTGTGGCCCGACATCCACAAAACCGTGTACGGGCATATCACCGCCATGGCCGCCCGCACGGCAAACAAGCCGCCAGCCACCGCCATCCCGCCCAGCACGTATCATCAGGACATGAATCAGGCGGAATACGCCGCCTTCTGTTCACAATGGATTGAAAAGGCCGGGTGGGAAATCCACCCTCCCGTCGCCACGGGCCTTGGCTCCGTCATCCAGTGCAACCGCAACAACCTGAAAATGCTGGTCCATTGCTGGATGGACCGCAAACCGGTTCATGATGACGTGATCTTGCAGGGCATAAAGGAAAAAACCGACTGCAAGGCCAGCGTGGGCGCAATCGTATCCAATGCGCCCTACACGCAGGAAGCCCTGATGCTGGGCAAGAAGCATCGGATATTCCTGCTGCACCATGAAGACATTTTCAAATTCGTATCAGGCATAGAAGTGCCCGACGTGGCATGACGCGCCCCTAGTCACGCGCCTGATGGGCGGCAAGTGCGTTGAAACACAGGGCCACGCCCTGCGCCTGGGCCGGGTTGCCATCAAGGAAACGGGTATCGTCCTCACGCTTCTGCCCGGTAATGCGCTGGCTGCAGTAATCGAACAGCGCCCGACTGTCGCGCACGCGCGTGCAATTCAGCAGCCCGACAAAACTGACATATCCCGCATGGTCATGCAGGCCCGTTACATACGCCGCGCACTGTTTCAGAACCGGCGGCGCGATCCGGCGGCCCATGATGGTGGCGTACGCGGCCTCTTCCCGCGTGGTACAGGCATTCACACCCGCGCTGTCGTGATGCACGGCACAGTACTGCGCTACCGCCCCATGCAGATACCCTCCTTCGGTCGCGCTATGTGCCCATAATGCGTCCGCCGCACGGCGGTAACTGAACACCGCGGCGGCACGATCGGGCGAGATCGCACGGAACGGCACCGAACGCGAGCCGCAATACAGTGTCATGCGATAACCGTCCGCCCCATCCTGCTGGCTGGCGAAATCAAGGTAGATCGGATTGAGCGGGGGCGGACACAGCCGCCGCCCCGACGGCAGGACCGGGTTCTGCCCGGGTTCCACCCTGTATATCAGGTGGCTGTCGCTGCCTTGTTCCAGCGAGACCTCAAGCAGTTCGCCATTGGTGAAATCGATCCCGCTTTCCGACAGGCGCAGTTCCCCCAGCGTACTGGCGGTCTGGCTGTCCTGCGGGCGCAGTACGAAATACTGCGGTGCGTCCCGGGTCAGGTCACTGCCTTCAAAACGCTCGTTGTCAGCATGGGCGGGTGCTGTTGCCAAACAGGCAACCACACAGGCCGCACTGATGACAGGAAGGCATAACCCGGACCGTGCAGATTCCTTTTTAGGCATATGAGACGCCCCCTTAACTGAACAATTATTGTGCATTTACTGCTGAAGTTTTAGAAAATATGTTTAATTTTTAATCATAATGCTTTTATTGAGGCATCCATACTTGTCAGTGGTTATTTCGTCTGACAATGTTCGCTCCAGAACAACCAGTTGATGCTGAATGATATTTCTTTCTGTTTCTGCGCCGTTCCATGCTTTTCCCGGAAGGGAGGCCGTATTTCCACCAGTTACGGCATGTCCGGGGACAACAGAAAACAGGACTGCATATTTTTTGTACAACTTTTTCACCCCTGCGTGGATAGCGCCCTTCTCCCTCCTTCCTCCCGCGCCCGCCGTGGCGGAGACCAGAGTATGATCAGACCGGATCCCGCGCTGGAAGACAGCACCCCCATCCTGCCCGAAGATGATGACGGCTATCACAAGGGACTGGGCGCACGCCAGATCCAGATGATTGCCGTGGGCGGCGCGATCGGAACGGGTCTTTTCCTTGGCGCTGGGTCACGCCTTCAGGCGGCAGGTCCATCGCTTGCGCTGGTCTACCTGGTGTGCGGCATCTTTTCGTTCCTGATCATGCGCGCACTGGGCGAACTGGTGATGCACCGCCCCACCTGCGGCAGCTTTGTTTCGTACGCGCGGGAATTCCTTGGGGAAAAAGCGGCCTTCATCGCAGGGTGGCTGTCCTTCATGAACTGGGCCATGACCGGAATTGTCGATATCACGGCCGTGGCGATGTACATGCATTTCTGGGGCACGTTCGCGGCCGTGCCACAATGGGCCTTCGCCCTTATGGCGCTGTGCATCGTCACCACGCTGAACATGGTGGGCGTCCGGTGGTTCGGAGAGATCGAGTTCTGGTTCTCCCTGATCAAGATCGTGGCGCTGTGCCTGTTCCTGATCATCGGCAGTATCATTCTGGGCGTGCGCATGCCGGTGGACGGCCACGCGACGGGGCTTCACCTGATCGCCGATAATGGCGGCATATTCCCCCATGGGCTGGTCGCCAGCCTGCTGCTGGTGCAGGGGGTGGTATTCGCCTATTCCGGCATTGAACTGATCGGGACGGCGGCGGGCGAATGCGCGGATGTGCGCACGGTGCTGCCACGCAGCATCAACAGCGTCATCTGGCGCATCGGCCTGTTCTATGTCCTGTCGGTCATACTGCTGGTCAACCTGCTGCCCTGGACCGCCTATCATGGGGGCACAAGTCCGTTCGTGACGTTTTTCGAGGCACTGGGCGTACCCGGTGTCGATACGATCATGAACATCGTGGTACTGACCGCCGCACTGTCCAGCCTGAATTCCGGCCTGTATTCCACCGGCCGCGTGCTGCGCGCCATGGCAATGGGCGGTGCGGCGCCGCAGTCCCTTGCCCGCCTGAATGCAAGTTCGGTGCCCGCCAACGGCATCTGGCTTACGGTCGCGGTCTATCTGGTGGGGGTCGTGCTGAACTATATCGTCCCGTCCCAGGTCTTTGAAATCGTGCTGAACATGGCGGCAATCGGCATTATCAGCACATGGGCCTTCATCGTGCTGAGCCAGATGAAACTGCGTCAGGCCGTGCGCAGCGGGCGGATCGCATCCGCCGGTTTCGAAATGCCCGGTGCGCCCTTCACGTCATGGCTGACGCTTGGCTATCTCGGCAGTGTACTGGTGCTCATGCTGTTTGACTATCCCAACGGCACCTGCACGCTGGCCACCATGCCAGTGGTCGCCATCATCCTGATGCTGGGCTGGAAATACATGAACACCACCCGCAGCACGCCGGATGCCACAGCGGAGCGCCCGCAATGTCCCACACCCTGAATGAAAAACTGGCGGGGGAACTGCCATTCCCCCGCCAGATCAACCGGCCTGTCGGCTAAGGAGCGCTGTATTGATGTCCTGATACCCCCATACCTGCTGCTGCAGTGCATGTAGCAGACATCCCATACCTGCCCCCGATACCATAAGACCCGACACGCACTGCCATGCGTGCAGGGACGCCCCCGATCAGGAAATAGCCACAGCCATGGTTTCCTTCACCTATGCCCGCGCGACCACACGCGCGGGCACTGCACCCCGCCGCAATGCAACCGCATTACCACATGATGCCGGTCGTCCCAGCGAACGAGCATCATACATTCCGAAACCGGAATCAATATTATTCGTTGCGATATCGCTTTCATTGTTCCTGTCCTGCGCCCATGCGGCAGGTACGGGCAATGGCACGGCGGCAGGGTCGCAGGGGCTGCATGAAGATTACAGCCAGTGGTACACCGGATCGCTGGTCTCACCATCCGGTGCGCTGACGAAAAAGGGCGTGTTCGCATGGGAACCCTATTTCGCCTATAGCCAGCCTGTCGGCTACCTGGACAGCACGGGACAGGGCATGTCGCTGAAGGACAAGGCGCACAGCGTATCGAATTTCACGCTTTACAAGTATTCCATCACCAATTCGATCAGCCTGCAGATGACGCCGGACATAAGCTATGGCTGGCGCAGGGGCGGACATGGCGGCACGACCAGCGGGCTGAAAATGGGCGACCTGCCGGTGGATGTGATGTGGCGCTATCTTGATGCCGACCCGAAGCGGTACATCCCCGCCCTCAGCCTGTTCGTGGGCGTTGCCTTCCCGTCGGGTGATTACACAAAGCTTGGACGTGACGAGGACGGGGTGGGCACCGGCACCTATACCTTCCGTCTGGCGCTTACGGAACAGTCCACCTACACCCTGCCCGGCCACCATGAACTGCGGCTGCGCATGTGGGGAACGTTCCGCCGCGCGCTGACGCAGGCCCATATTGCCGATGTCAGCAGTTATGGCACCTCCGCCGGGTTCCGCGGGCTGGCACATCCGGGCATGTATGGGGAAAGCGGCTTTTCACTGGAATATGGCGTCAACCAGAAATGGGTGATCGCCATGGATCTGGCCCGCGACTGGGCCAACGGGTCCGTGGTGCGGGGGTATAACGCACAGGGGAAATACCAGAACATTCTGGGGCAGGCATCGGGTGACTGGGTCATAGCACCCGCGATCGAATATAACTGGTCTCCCCGCTTTGGCGTCATTGCCGGTGTCACCGCAATGTTCGCGGGGCACAATACCGGACAGGTCATTTCACCGCAGGTTGCCTTCAACAGCGTGTTCTGATGCCGCAGGGCGGGGTTCATGATAACAGACGTTCGGGGTACTGCCTTTTTCCAGATCGCGACATTCCCTGACGTTTTGCAGACAAAGCGTCATCCGAACCGTCCTGCTTCCGGAACGGTGCGTCAGGGCATGTCGTACAATGCCTGTATGGCATCCACGTTCTTCCCGGTCATCAGCGCAAGGATCAGCAGGATACGGGCCTGCCGTGGCCGCATGTGACCGGATGCCAGAATACCGCGCTGGCGTAATTCGTGTCGGCGCACCACGCCGCCGCAATATCCGCTACTCCCCTGCACCACCACGACACCGCTCGCCACGGCCTCATCCAGCGCCACATTTTCCGCAGGCGTGCACATACCGGGCAACATGCCCGCCGAAATGAGGCCGCGTGCCCCCGCTGCCACAAACGCACGAATGCCCACGCCATCCGCGCCCGCATGGCTGTAGGCGATATCCACGCGCGGCATGCCGTCATCCCGAACGTCATCTTCCCCCGGCCAGCCCACATGGCGGCGATACCCCGTGGCACGCCCGAAAAACACGCGATTGGCCTCGATCATGCCCAGCGGGCCGAAATCGGGGGAACGGAAGGTTTCCAGCTGGTAGGTCGAGGCCTTGGTCACCTCCTGTGCCGCATGGATTTCGTTATTGGCCACCACCAGCACGCCGCGACCGGCTGCCCCGGGGCATGACGCAACTTCCAGCGCGGCATACAGATTGGCCGGGCCATCGGCGCTGATGGCGCTGGCGGGACGCTGCGCGCCCACCACCACCACGGGACAGGGCACATCCAGCACAAGGTCAAGGAAACAGGCCGCTTCCTCCAGCGAGGACGTCCCGTGCGTGATGACAACCCCATCCAGATCCGGCCGGGTCGTGATGGTGTCGTTGATGCAACGGGCCAGCTGCAGCCAGCGGGCAGGCGTCATCTTCACGCTGTCGCAGCTGGAAAAGGGAATGTCGTACACCTCGAAACGCGCGCGCACGGGGGCGGGCAGCGCAGCCAGCAGGTCACGGCCACCGATGCTTGCACCGATTTCCGCGTAATCGACCGTATCACGTGGGTCCGTGGACTGCCGGGCAATGGTACCCCCGGTCGAGATAATGGCAATGACGGGTCGCTTCATCTGACTTTTCCCCTGATCGCATCCTGCCCGCGATCAATCACGCAGGCATGAACCTGTCAAACACGACCCTGGACCGGACTACTGATACAGACCCGGTTCCGGTGCCCAGCCCGTCAGCAGGTGGCGCCCGATTTCAGCGTTTTTCCAGTCTACCGGATCGTGCAGCGACAGCGTCCGGGCATCACGCCAGTACCGGTCCAGCCCATTGACCGCAGCCGTACCCCGTGCACCTGCCGCCGCCGGTGCATCCGCCGCCGCCCGCAGGGCCGCGCGCGTGGCAACCGACCGGGCCGCACTGGCCGCCATGGCGGCTGCATTGCGTGATGCCTGTCCGCCTTCATACCGGTCCAGCATCATGCCTGCCTGCATCACACTGCAATAGGCGGCGAACAGGTCCGCCCCGATTTCACCCAGCAGGCGACGCACATATGGATCCTGATCCGCACTGTCCACGCCTGCCGCCCCCCATGGCCGGGCACGTTCGGGCACGAAAGCACAGACCGCACGCAACGCCGCGATGCCGATACCGGTCAGGATGGCGCTGAAACCGGACTGAAACCGCAGGGCCACATGCTGGGGCAGCACGGCGTCGGGGTCCAGCGCGTTCCACTGGTCTTCCACCTTCACGTCCTTCAGCGTCACGGTGCCGGAATCGGTCGCACGCTGGCCCATGCGGTCCCAGTCATGATGAAAGACAAGGCCGGGCGCGTCATGCGGCACAAGGTCCATGCGCACGCCCGCGCGGATGGACCCCGCCTGCTGCGCCCGCACGGGATCGAACGACGACACCGCCACCAGATCCGCGCCGGATGCGCCGGTGGCATAGATCTTGCACCCGGACAGGGCATGCGTACCATCGGGACAGGGGCGCGCCAGCGTCTGCAGGAACCCATCCGCCGTGCGCCCGTTTTCCGCCACCGCCATGCCGAGAATGGCATGATCGTGCACGATCCGATGCGCCAGACGCCGGCGCAGATCAGACGGCGCATAGGCAAATATCTCGCGCACCAGATCGTCATGTACCTTGTAGATCTGGGCGACCGCCGGATCAGCCACGGCAATCCGCAGCATGAGTTCCAGCGACAGATCCTGCGTCATGCCCAGCCCGCCCCAGTTACATGGCACGGCCAGCGCAAGGATGCCGGTCAACTTCAGCGCCGCCACGGCCTGATGGGGATAGCCCCCCGCGCGGTCACGATCTGCAGCCCCCGGGGCGATTTCGGTATCAAGCACGTGCTGCACCCGCAGCATGACCTTTCCCACCACCCCGTCAACCTGCCGCGCGGGAAACAGGTCACGCAGCAGGGGGGGCAGCACGCTGCCCTGCACTGGTACATCCGTCATGGGAGACATAATTAGGCGTGATGGGACAGGGCATCAACCACCCTGCCCCACCGGATCAGCCCCCGGCCTGCCTGCGGGCGGCGGCGCGTATATCGCTCAGCGTCAGCAGCCAGATCACGAACCCACCCATGGCCAGGCAGCTCCCGACCCAGCCCACGGATTCCCAGCCCAGCCCCGCGCTGATCGCCATGCCACCCAGCATGGGACCAATCGCGTTGGCCATGTTGAATGCGCTCTGGTTCATCGCTGCCGCCAGTGCCTGCGCGTCAACGGCCACACTCAGCAGGCGCGACTGGATCACGGTGCCAAGTCCGCCGCCACAGCCGATCATGAACACGATCGGCATCATGCCCCACACGGAATGCACCGAACCGGGGAAACCGGCCAGGGCTGCCGCATTGACCAGCAGCGTGCCACCGATGGTCGGCATCATCTTGCGGTCCGCCGCCCATGCGCACGCCATGGTGCCCACCGTCATGCCCACGCCGAACACCGCCAGCATGACCGGCGTCATGTAGGCCGGGGCACGGGTGACTTCCTGCAGAATGGAGGCAAGGTAGGTATAGACACAGAAAATGCCCCCGAACCCCACGACGCCAATCCCCAGTGTCAGCCAGACCTGCCGGTTGCGCAGGGCGCGGATCTCGGTCATCGCACTGGCATGGGGGCGCGGTGGGTCGGTCGGCACAAAGCGCATGATCAGCAGCAGGGTGCACAGCGCAAGCGCCGCGATCAGCACGAAGGCCCAGCGCCACCCCACCAGCAGGCCAATCCCGTTGGCCATGGGCACACCGCCAATGGTGGCGATGGTCAGGCCCAGCACGACCCTTGCCACCGCCTGCGTGCGCCGGTTTTCCGGCACCAGAGAGGATGCGACAATACCCGCCGTACCGAAATACGCGCCATGCGGCAGGCCGCTTATGAACCGACACAGCAGCAGGCACAGATAATTGGGGGCCACGGCGGTCAGGCCATTGCCGATCACATACAGGGCCAGCATGCCAATCAGCAGATGTTTGCGACTGCATTTCGCCCCCAGCATGGCGATCAGCGGTGCGCCGACGCATACGCCGGCGGCGTAGGCCTCGATCGCATGGCCAGCTTCGGGCACGGTGACATGCATGCCTGCCGAAATCATGGGCACAAGGCTCATGGCCGCGAATTCGGCCGTGCCGATGGCAAATCCCCCCATCGCCAGAATGAAAAAGATCATGCCGGGGTGCCCGGACGGCTGCACGGGCGCACGTACGCCTTCACGCGCGATGGTGATTGTATCAGTCATGCATATGCTCTGGACAAAAATAAAAAAGCGCGCTGCTGCACGCTGTTACTTTTGTGGCCGATACACCCATGCCGGACTGGCTACAAGCCTGCCGGGGCGTGTCCTTTCCTGCCCATTCCCGGATGAATGGCCATAAAAGGCGAAAAACGTTTCCTGTTCCCGGCCTGTGTCATATTTTGTCAAAAAAAGGTGCGGAGATCCGTACCCGTGCCGCACCGATCCCACCTGCTCCGCTTCATCGTACCTGATGTTCGGCCTGTTTCCTTATGGCGGCCAGCATGCGCCGCCGGATCAGGCCACTGACGGGACGGATCAGGTACCAGTACGGCGCGAAACGCTGCCGCATGGCGGGTGTGGGGCAAAAGACCCGTGTCTCGGTCACCAGCAGGGAGTGGCCTGCATAAGCGGGCTCCACCGCGAAACTCATGACCAGCCTGCAGACATCCCTGCGCTGGCAGGCCATGAAATCCGAACGCGATGCAATATCAAGCAGACCGTAATCCAGACGCCAGAACGCGCCGATCAGACCCATGGCCACTTCCCTGTCACCCACGCGGCCAAGGGGCGTGAAATCATCCAGATCCAGCGCCCTGCGCTGCGACAGACCCAGCAGGCGCGCGGGCTTTTCCCGCATGGCGATGGCAAGGCGGACCAGGGGATCGTGCCGGGCACGATAACGGCTGACACATTGCACGATTGCGCCACCCGGGGCACGGATGCGCAGGGCATGACGTTCCCGAAACGTAAAAACAGGTAGCAGGTCATCAATCAGGGCCATCATCATGCCTTCATGAAAAAAGGAAGGGATCCGGCCCCATCCTACAGGCATGAAAAAAGACGCCGAAGCGCCTGACCCATTTTATTCATTATCGCCTGCTGGCCGCCGGCCATTCCCACACTGGCGTGGGAATTCCGGCTGCAGGGGTATCAGGACAGAAACCCCCGGGCTCAGGCAGCGCGATCGGACACGATGGTTGCGATCATCAGGGCAGCGATCATGGGCAGGAATGCAACCATGGTCAGGGAAGACATGGCGTTCACGGAGTGGGCAATCATGGTGTTGATGTTTTCAATAAACATTTCTCGGTTCCTCTGGTGTTGAGTTGGTGAACCGGAAGGAACACCAGAACCGAAATACTCGCAATGGGAATCATATACCGACGAAGCGCGTTTTACAGGTCATTACATGATGTAAATATTATAAGTGTCCAACAATTACCCAAACGGAGCGGAACACCATTCATCTGTTCCGGACACTTTTGGAAATATGCCAAAAAAAATGGCAGAGCCTTTTCAGGGTCTGCCATCGGGTCAATAAGGTTGGTTGAAATTTATGCAAATGCCTAAAATTTAACCGAACCACTTCACATTTTCGTGAGGTCAGTTTGCTGCATTCCGCCACCTACCATACAGGCCGGGAGGCAACCGGACGCCCCGCAAAAGAGCAGTCCGGAAAAACAGTCGTATTTTCAATAACCTGCATCATCCCTCCCGTCCAGCCTAAAAACAGGTCATTCTTCATTAATCTGAAAATAACCTGTCTGCTGTCCGTCAGGGCAATTCAGGGGTTTCGAGTCCATAATCGTAGCGCCGTACCGCCTGCCCCATCGCCGCCAGTCCAGCGGGTGCATCCATGGGGGCAAAACCGACCTCGATAAAGGCGAGTCCTTCATGCTGTTCCGCCTGCGCCAGCGCCTTATCCAGCGTGGATACGTCATTGGCCTTCAACGACAGCACGGCGGCCATGTCGCCCCCCATCGCCGCAGGCAGGTCGGCATAATTCCAGTTGGCGACATCGTTATAGACCGCCTGCGGGCCAAGGATCATCCGTTCAATGGTATAGCCACCGTTATTGACCAGAAAGATCGTGATATTGCAGCGGTGCCGCAGCAGGGTGGACAGTTCCTGTGCCGTCATCTGGAACGATCCGTCGCCAATAAACAGCACATGCCGCCGGTCCGGCATGGCCAGACAGGCCCCAAGACTTGCGGGTAGTGAATAGCCGATCGCCGCCCAGACCGGCTGCACCAGCAGGCTGCACCCGGCGGGCAGGCGGGCATGCAGCATTGCCACCATGGACGACCCGTTATCAGCGCCCACAATATCTCCCGGGCGCAGGAAGGCTTCTGCCCGCTGCCAGAAGACCGCCTGCCCCCAGGGCCGCGCATCAGGCGACGCCGGCACGGCATGATCAGGCTGGACCGGACGCGCCGGGTACGCGGGCGGCGTGTCCTTCAGGGCCTGTTCCGCCGCGTCGAGCAGGTCGGCCGCGGTAATGCCCTGCAGGTTCCTGCCATCACAGTTCAGGCTGAACGGCTGGATATCAACCAGCGCACCGGGCTGCAGGTCCTGCGAGAAATAACCGGAGGTGGAATCGACAAACCTAACGCCCAGCCCGATGACGCAGTCCGCCCCATTCACATAATCCGCCACACCGGGGGCGGAGGCCTGCCCCCCATACTGACCCAGCCACAATGGCCCCGTTTCCGGCAGAAGCGTACGGGCGGTAGACAGGGCCGCATAAGGAATGCCGTGCTGCGTGCACAGTCGCACGACACGATCATGCAGTCCGTACTGGCGTACCATGGCATCCACCAGCACTACGGGCTGGCGCGCTTGCGCAAGGCGCTGCACGATCCATTGCGCCGCCTGCGCCAGCAGTCCGGGATCCGACGTGACAGACATCGGGGACGGGGGCGGCACATCGACATCAACGTAGCAGATGTCAGAGGGAAACTGGATATAGACCGGGCGCTGCAGCGTCTGCACGGCATACAGCACCCGATCGGTTTCCACCACGGCCGTCGCAGGCTGCAACCGGGTGCTGGCTGCGGTGAACTGCCGGTAGCAGGCCATGACATTATCATAGTCGCCATCGGCAAGGGTATGATGCACCAGCGCGCGCGAGTGGATGGCATGCAGGGGCGGCATGCCCGAAATCACCACCACCGGCACGCCTTCCGCGGCAGCGCCCGCCACGGCGGACAGCGCGGACAGATCCCCCACGCCATAGGTCACCAGCACGGCCCCGATACCGGTCATGCGGGCATCGCCATCCGCGGCATAGGCGGCATTGAGTTCATTGCAGGTGCCAATGAACTCAATGCCGGCCGTGCGTTCGATCAGTTCAAGGAATTCAAGATTGTAATCGCCGGGAACACCATAAATGCGCGAAACACCGATATGCCGGAGCCGGTCCAGCAGCATACTTCCGATTGATCCGCGCATGCCGTCTTTCCCCTAACCTGTTGCCGCCCGGCCTGAATTGGCCGGACCGGAGTCAATAGATATCAAAATCATTGTTTCCGGTGGATGAAAAGGCCATGCGGCGTTCGGTCAGGTTCAGGATCCACGATGACATGTCCGACCGCGTGCGGGGGAACGGCAGGCGGTGCACCATGGAGCGCATGCTGTAGAATTTGCGGTACATGGTCTGGATGCGCTGTTCCATCTGGCCGGGCGTGCAGTTCTTGGGCCAGATATGGCAGACCTGTCCGGGCCAGCGGTCGATATCCTCAGGGTCGATGATCCGGCCCGCCTTTTTCATCCGTTCAAACAGCGCCGTCCCCTTGGTGGGGGTCAGGATGTTGAAATAGGCCGCCGGAACCTTGTGCGCCTCAAGAAAGGACAGGGTCGCGTTATAGACATCAGGGTGTTCATCATCGTACCCGAAGATGAAGTTGAGCGAGTAACTGATGTCGCGCCTGCGCAGGTTGTCAAACATCTCTCCATAGCGGCTGGCCTTGTTCCAGCCCTTTTTCATGCCCTGCAGCATTTCTTCATCAATGCTTTCGATGCCGATATTCACATGCATCACGCCGCTGCGCTGCGCCAGGTCAAGGAAATCGGTATCAAGGCACAGATTGGACGACCACAGCGTGGACCACCGGATCTTCAGCGGCACCAGACCTTCCATCAGTTCCATCGCACGGCTTTTCTTGCCGCCGAAATTACTTTCACCGAAGAAGAAGTGGCTGCCCTTGTTCTTGATCCGCTCCAGTTCGGCCACCATCTGGTCCACCGGCCGCCAGCGGTAGCGCCCGCCAAGATAGAAGCGTTCCGAACAGAAATCGCACACAAACGGACACCCGCGTGAGGACTGCACCGCAAATGTGCGGAAGGGACCGAATTTCTTCAGGTCCAGCAGGTCGTACCGCGGCGGCGGCAGGTCGTTGAGTTCCTTCAGCGGGGCGGCGCGATAGATCTTCTGCAGGCGGTCGGCGGCAGCGTCCTCCAGCATTGTCTTCCAGATCGGCTCGGCTTCGCCCACGCCTACGGCATCGCAGTGTTCGGCGGCTTCGTCGGCATAGAAGAAGGCATGCGGCCCCCCCATGATGACCTTGACCCCACGGCGGCGAAATTCAGCCGCGATGTCATAGGCGCGGGGGGAATGCAGCGTCCAGGCCGACAGGGCGACCACGTCCACCGGCACGTCGAAGTCGATATCTTCTAACTGTTCATCAAGCAGGGTGACGGTCCATTCCCGTGGCGTCAGCGCCGCAAGATATGGCAGCGCAAGCGGTACCATCTGCCGTCGCTTGGTCTTGAAAATGGTCCGGTCGGTCTTGGACCGGTAATGCGACGGCTGGATAATCAGCAGCTTGAGATCTGTCTTGGACATGCTTCAGCTCTTATGGACCCGGATGTGGTAAGGAATATCCTGATAAATAACTCTTTCTCATATCGTACGTTTTTTGTCCCACATGTCCACTGCACGAAATAAACAGCACCTAATCATTCATGTTTGTATAGAATGCGCACATGTCACATATCAAAAAATTGCATGATTATTTATTTGAGTTTTACTTTTATTACTTTATTATTATTTTTACAATTTGTAACTATTATTTTCCGCTTCACAACAACTGAAAAGATACACATATCTGATTTCAGCCTGCTGCATGTCTGGCACGGTCTGAGGGGAAATGACAGCGGGCCTGCATACACTCGTACGATAGGGAACAGCCCCCCACACCAGTTCCTACAGCCACAACCGCGCAGGCACGCTGCCGGCATGATCCCGTCAGTTTTGAGGTATCGGGGGATTACAGGTGCTACGCCCCCCGGCACGGCGCGACCCATTGCCGCGACAGGCGTGCTGGCTGACACGTTCTGCGCACCAGCCAGCCAAAGCGGCTGCTTCTGAAGCGTTTCAAAACAGCTTCACCACAACCTGCCCTGAATTCGCGGGACGAGTCACAGGCCGAGTGCCGGAACCGCCTATTCCGGCAGGTCGATATTCGCCTGGCCACCGGTCACGCCATCATGCTCCAGCATGTCGATAATGGCGGCGGCCGTTTCTTCTACCGAGCGGTGGGTCACGTTGATGACAGGCCATTTATGGCGCGTGCACAACCGCCGTGCCCATTGCAGTTCTTCCTGCACATTCTGCGGATCAATATAAGGTTTGACGGAGGAGACGGACATACCCGGTGCCGCCATAGACCGGCCCGGCAACATCATCCCCACGCGCGAACGCCGGATTTCCAGCAGCGTATAGGGATCAATCGTCAACCCGACCACAAGACCCGGGAAATCCTGCAGCCCGACGGGCAGGGGTGCATGGGGCACCAGCGGGATATTGGCCGCCCGGATGCCACGATTGGCCAGATAGAAGCATGTCGGGGTCTTGGATGTGCGCGAGACACCGACAAGAACCACATCCGCCTTCGTCAGGTCTGTCGTCTTCTGCCCGTCATCATGGGAGATGACGTACTGCATCGCCTCGATCCGTCGGCGGTAGGTATCATCCATCACATACTGGCCGCCGGGATGGCGTTCCGCCACAATCCCGGTCTGCTGTTCCAGGAAATGGATGGTTCCATCAAGGATATTCTTGACCTGTACCCCCATGCGCGCGCACCCCATGCGCAGCATGTTCTGCAGGTCCGGGGATGTAAGCGAGGACAGTACCGGCCCCGGCTCATCCCCGATTCCGGACAGCACGCGCGCCACCTGCACGCGTGTGCGGATCAGGTTCCAGTTACGTGGGGAAAAAGCCGCGGACTGGAACTGCGCGCTGCAGGCCCGCATGACTGCTTCCAGCGCCTGCCCCGTCGCTTCGGATACAAGATGCAGGATAATTTCGCCCATGGCCCTGCCCGATATGGCGCCCCGCCTTCAGGCAGGGCGCCATTTCCGTATGTTGAAACCGACGGAAGACCTGTATCAGGCCGTCTGCCCCGCTTTCTGTCGCGTGGCCAGCGCGGCCTGGGCTGCCGCAAGGCGGGCAACCGGCACGCGGAAGGGCGAGCACGAGACATAGTCCAGCCCGACTTCATCAAAGAACGCGATGGAATCCGGGTCGCCACCATGTTCGCCACAGATGCCCAGCTTCAGGTCCGGGCATGTCTGCCGCCCGCGTTCCACCCCGAGGCGGACCAGCGCGCCCGCACCATCGCGGTCAATGGACACGAACGGGTCGCGCGGCAGCAGACCGTGATCGACATAGTACGGCAGGAACGATCCTGCATCATCACGGGACAGGCCGAATGTCGTCTGCGTCAGGTCGTTTGTCCCGAACGAGAAGAAATCGGCATATTCCGCGATCCTGTCCGCCTGCAGCGCCGCGCGGGGCAGTTCGATCATCGTGCCGATATAGTAGTTGAGGTTGGTTCCCTCTTCCTTCAGCACGCGTGCGATCTCATCTTCCGCAGCACGACGGGTGGTGGCCAGTTCCGCCTGTGTCGCGACCAGCGGGATCATGATTTCAGGACGGATCGGCTTGCCCAGTTCCTTTTCCACCATAACCGCTGCCTGGATCAGCGCGCGGACCTGCATGGCGTAGATTTCCGGGCTGGTCAGACCAAGGCGGCAGCCACGGTGGCCCAGCATCGGGTTGGTTTCAGCCAGCGCGGCACAGCGCGCGCGTACGTCGTCAACGCTTTTACCCAGCGCATTCGCCACTTCGGCCATCTCGGCTTCGGCATGCGGCAGGAATTCATGCAGTGGCGGATCCAGCAGGCGCACCGTGACCGGCAGGCCCGCCATGATGCGGAACAGACTGGCGAAATCATCACGCTGGAACGGCAGCAGGGCGGCAATCGCCTTCTGGCGCACGCTTTCATCATCGGCAATGATCATCTGCCGCACGAAGCCGATGCGGTCAGGGCCGAAGAACATGTGTTCCGTGCGCGCAAGGCCAATCCCTTCCGCACCAAAACGGCGTGCGGTGCGCGCGTCGTCCGGCGTTTCGGCATTGGCGCGCACGCCCAGGCGGCGCACTGCATCCGCCCAGCCCATAAGCGTGTTGAAATCATCCGACAGCGCGGGCTCGATGGTCGGCACACGGCCAAGATAGACCGCCCCCGTCCCGCCATCGAGCGTGATCCATTCCCCCTGCGCCACGGTGTGCGTGCCGACCGTCATGGTCCCGGCCGCGTAATCGACATGGATGCTGCCCGCCCCCGCCACGCATACACGCCCCATGCCACGCGCCACGACGGCGGCATGCGACGTCATGCCGCCACGGGTGGTCAGGACGCCACGGGCGGCGTGCATGCCATGCACGTCCTCGGGCGAGGTCTCGATCCGGACGAGGATCACGTCCTCCCCCTTCGCCGCGCGGGCTTCGCACTCCTCGGCCGTGAACACGACGGCGCCAGCAGCGGCACCGGGCGATGCGGGAAGGCCACGGGTCAGTTGCACGCGCTCGGCTTTGGGATCGAGGGTGGGATGCAGCAGCTGGTCAAGGGATGCGGCGGGCACGCGCTGGATGGCCTCTTCCTGCGTGATCAGCCCTTCGCGCGCCATGTCGATGGCGATCTTCAGCGCCGCGGCGGCGGTCCGCTTGCCGTTGCGGGTCTGGAGAATGTACAGGACATTGCGCTGGACGGTGAATTCGATGTCCTGCATGTCCTTGTAATGGGTTTCCAGCACGGACCGCACGCGCAGCAGTTCAGCGTAGGCTTCGGGCAGCGTGGTTTCCATGGGGTGCTGACCGGCCTCGGCGCGGGCACAGGCCATGGGCTGCGGGGTGCGGATGCTCGCCACCACGTCCTCGCCCTGCGCATTGATCAGGTATTCACCATAGAAAATGTTCTCGCCCGTAGACGGGTCGCGCGTGAAACATACGCCGGTGGCACAGTCATCGCCCATATTGCCGAACACCATGGACTGCACGTTGACCGCAGTCCCCCACGAGGCCGGGATTTCATGCAGCTTGCGGTACGTATTGGCGCGCGGGTTCATCCATGACCCGAACACGGCACCGATGGCACCCCACAGCTGGTCATGCGGGTTGGTGGGGAATTCGCTTCCGGCATGGGTGCTGATGATATGGCGGTAATCCACCACGATCGCGCGCCACTGATCAGCCGTGATCGCGGTATCGTCTTCCACGCGGTTGGCACGCTTGAACTGTTCCAGCGTATCCTCGAAATGGTGATGCGGCACGCCCATGACGACCGAGCCGTACATCTGGATGAACCGGCGGTAGCTGTCCCACGCGAAGCGCGCATCACCGGATGAGCGGGCAAGCCCTTCCACCGTTTCATCATTCAGGCCCAGGTTCAGGACGGTATCCATCATGCCGGGCATGGACACGCGCGCGCCCGAACGGACCGAGACCAGCAGCGGCGCATCCGCGTCGCCAAAACGCAGGCCCATCGACTGCTCGACCCGATGCAGGGCTTCGGCCACCTGGGCCTGAAGCGCATCTGGATACTTCCGGCCATTTTCATAAAAGGCCGAACAGACTTCCGTTGTAATGGTGAAACCCGGCGGAACCGGCAGGCCATTCGCCGCCATTTCCGCCAGATTGGCGCCCTTGCCGCCCAGGAGGTTGCGCATATCCGCGCGGCCCTCGTTCAGGCCTTTTCCGAAGCTGTAAACCCATTTGGTCATGTCTGTTCGTTCCTACGCGCGTCCGTCTGTCAGAAATGACGCCTGATCCGGAACAGGTCAAAAAAACAGGCGACCGCGCTATTAGTATTGTTTGTTGTTGGCAGGTCCGGCCTGTGAAAGTAACCGGCACGGGCAAGTCCGAGCAATCACTATTTTAGGGTCATGCACGTGTTCCCGCGCGGATCCCGGACATGGCGACTGACGGGCACGGCAGGCACGGATATAAATAATTTCCTTTAATAACAGAGTGATAATTAAAAAATTATGCACCAGAGAAACGCAGCAACCACCACAGGACCCATCAATTAATTTATATTGATAATATTAGTTATTCATTTTAAAAATGAGTTTTACGATCAGGAAACAATCATGATTCCGCGTAAAAACGTTGTGCAATGCAGCAAAATATTGCGCAGCGCACAATAATATAAATGTAATTACAAAAATAATCCTTCAAATTTCAAAAATTACTTGGAAACTATCTTATATTCTGTTGACACCCATGACCTGTTTCCAGAAACATCCGTTACGGCCACACAA
Organism: Komagataeibacter oboediens; assembly: GCF_018491655.1. Classification (NCBI taxonomy): domain Bacteria; kingdom Pseudomonadati; phylum Pseudomonadota; class Alphaproteobacteria; order Acetobacterales; family Acetobacteraceae; genus Komagataeibacter; species Komagataeibacter oboediens. The sequence goes on from NZ_JABLUU010000007.1 coordinate 133,824, forward strand.
AAAAGCAAGAAGTACGGTCAAAATGAAAAAAGCCATATTCCTCCTCCTGCCATTCGCCGGACTCCTGTGGGTTCCGCTGTACAACCGGCATGATCCGGTACTGTTCGGCTTCCCGTTCTTTTACTGGTACCAGTTCGCCTGGGTTCCCGTCACATCCGCCCTGATCTGGATGGCGTGGAAAATGGACCGTCAGTCATGAACACATCCATCGTGGCCGACAACGCGGCCATCAGCGTATTCGTCATATGCTTTGTCGCCACCATTGTGCTGGGCAGCACGGTACGGCTGTGGCGGCCATTGCTGAACCGCCGCAAGGCAGCGGCACGCCACACCGAAGGAGAAGAATGGGGGCTGGGCGGGCGTGAGTTCGGCGCCTGGGTCACATGGTTCCTGGTGGGCGGGGATTTCTATACCGCCTATACGGTCATTGCGGTGCCGGCGCTGGTCTATTCCACCGGGGGGTTCGGCTTTTTCGCCCTGCCGTACACAATCATCGTCTATCCCTTCATCTTTGCCGTCATGCCCCGCCTGTGGACCATTGCGCGCGATGGCAGCCATGCCACGGCGGCGGATATCGTGCGGGCGCGCTTTGGCAGCCGCACGCTGGAACTGGCCGTGGCGCTGAGTGGCCTGGTAGCCGTGCTGCCCTATATCGCCCTGCAGTTGATCGGCATCCGGACAGTAATCGAGGCGCTTGGCTTCACCGGCATGCTGCCTCTGCTGATCGCCTTCATCTCCCTTGCGGCCTATACGTGGCTGGGCGGGCTGCATGCCCCGGCGCTGACCGCTTTCATCAAGGACGTGATGATCTATATCGCGGTGCTGGCGGCTGTCATTATCGTGCCGATCCACCTGGGTGGTTACGGGGCCATGTTCCATTCCGCAACCGGGCACCTGCCTGATGTGCCGGACGGCCATATCGTGGCACAGGGGCAGGTGGTGCCCTACGCCACGCTTGCGCTGTCCTCGGCCTTCGCCGCGTTCCTGTATCCCCACACGCTGACCGGCATCCTTGCGGCCAGATCGGCCGATACGATCCGGCAGAATGCCGTCTTCCTGCCTGCCTATACCATCGTGCTGGGCCTGATCGCCCTGCTGGGCCTCATGGCCCATGCGGCGGGGATCGTAACCACGTCATCCTCGCAGGTAGTGCCACAGCTTTTCCTGGCGATCTTCCCGTCATGGTTCGCGGGGTTCTGTTTTGCCGCCATCGCCGTGGGGGCGCTGGTGCCCGCGTCCGTCATGGCGATCGGTGCGGCCAACCTGATCATGCACAACATCCTGCCCCACCGCAGCGAGTCGGTTACGGGGTCACGACTGGCCGGATTCGGGGTCAAGGTCGGTGCGCTGGGCTGCGTGATCTTCCTGAACGCCAAATTCGCCATCGACCTGCAACTGCTTGGCGGCGTCATCATCCTGCAGACCTTTCCGGCGCTGATCATGGGCCTGCTGCCGCTGCGCCTGCCTGCGCCCGCACTGGTTGCGGGCTGGGTGATCGGATCTGTTGCCGGGCTGGGCCTGTGCTGGATCGATGGGCTGAAGCCGGTGCATCCGGTGGCCTTCGCCGGGTTTTCAGCATCCGTTTCAACCGGGCTTCTGGCGCTGGGCATCAATATTGCCGTGACCCTGACGCTGGGCGCGGTGATCCGGCTGGCACTGGGGGCGTCACCGTCCACGCTGCGACCTGGCAGCATCCGGCGCTAGTCCCCTGCCCTGCGTCCATGCGGCACAGACCGTCGCATGGACAGGGCTGCTACCTTAATCTCTGCCAGACGCGGCCCCGTCACATGACCGGGGCCGTTTTTGTATGTTCCTGATTTTTTTCTGGCCTGCACCGGCCCGTGAAGCACCGGGACAACCCAAGGGTCAGATGGCCTGCGGCTGGATTTCGCCCGTCCGGTGCATGGTGTCCGTAATGGTGGCGCGGCCCTGTCGTGCGATCTGGCGCAGCAGGCACACGACACCCGGCACGCAATTCCCGCACTGGGCGCGACATCCCTTGGATTCGTACACTTCCTTAGGCCGAACAGCCCCGTTACGCACGGCTGTTTCCACATCTGTATCGGTCAGCATATTGCAGGAGCAGACAAACATTTATCTATCCCAATCGATGATGTGGGCACACCATAATCACGAATGAGAACAAATCGCAATACCCTTAAATTCCTCGCCTGACATTCCTGCTGGCATCGCCGTGCCTTTCATCCCGTTTCATATTATCCCGTTCTTATTGATGTTACGTTCGATAACATCAATAACAAGCTGGACCATTCCCTGGCCCTGCCCGGCGCGACAGGCATTTGGTCAGTGACAAATGGCAGACGTAACGTTTCCAAATCCGCCGGATAGCCGGTTTGGGATCTGGCGGCATGCCGGGCGGCGTGCCAGCATGAAATGGAATGTTTCCATGCTGGCACCGATTTTCCATCGCCCGAAAGGATAATGGCCATGAGCCAGACACACAGCCCCCGCCAGACGGTCTATGTCGCGCATGAATATTACGACATCGCAGCAGAACTGGAAAAACGACCCGGCAGCCCGCCCTGCGTGCAGGTCGGGACGTTCGCGGAACTGGAACGGATCATGCCGCAGGCAGAAATCCTGGTGGCGTCCATGCTCTGGCGCAACAGCCTGATCGACCTGGCGCCCAGGCTGAAACTGATCCAGTCCGTCAGTTCCGGGGTGGAGCAGTTTGATCTGGAACATCTCGGGGAGCGCAACATCCACCTGTGCAATGCACGTGGGGCAAATGCCACTGCCGTGGCGGAACATGCGCTGGCCCTGCTGCTCAGCCTGTCACGTCGCCTGTACGAAGCCCGGGACAACCAGCATCGCGCCCACTGGTCAGGCACCGGCATGGATCGCCGCCCTCGCCTGCTGGAACTGACCGGCAGGACGGTGCTGATCGTGGGCATGGGCACCATTGGCGACAGGCTGGCACGGCTATGTCTGGCACTGGGCATGCATGTCAGCGGCATGCGCCACAGTCCCCGGCCGCTTGATGTTCCCGGCGTGACACAGGTCAGTTCCGGGGATCTGCATGTGGCTCTGGGCCAGGCTGATTATGTTGTCCTGACCTGCCCCCTGACCCCACAGACCGAAGGGTTGATGGATCAGAAGGCCTTTGCCGCCATGAAACCCGATGCCTGCCTGATCAACGTGGCGCGCGGCCGGGTTGTGGATGAGGCCGCACTGATCGCGGCCCTGCGCAACCGCAGCATCGCGGCGGCGGCACTTGATACCTATGTGGATGAACCGCTGCCGCCAGAATCGCCATTATGGCAACTGCCCGATCTGGTCATGACCAGTCATGTCGCGGGGGAAACGCAGTTCTATGAACGTAATGTCGTGGATATCCTGCTCGATAACATCAGGGCGCTGGAAACAGGCACCCCATTGCGCAACCAGGTCGTATGACCTTGCCGGCGTATACGGATGGCCCGTTGACGGCAGAATAATCAGGCATTCCGGCTGCCGCCCGTGCGGGAACAGGCAACAAGCCCCTGATATGACCCGGAGCGCCTTCAGAGAGGTACCTGCAATGGCCATGGCTGACGTATCAGGCGTCCGCGCGCCGTTTCAGCATGACCAGCGCGAACAGATAGACGATCAGCCCGCCCACTGAGAAAAGCGCCCCGCCCCAGCCCAGCGCACCATAACCGAACTGCCGCGCCAGCAGGAAGCTGCCCCCTGCAGCCCCTACCGCATTGGCAATATTGAACGCGGAATGATTGAGCGAGGCCGCAAGCGTCTGCGCATCCCCCGCGAAATCCATAAGGCGTGTCTGCAATGCAGGCCCAAGCGCATTGACGAAGGCGGGCACCACGAACACATCCACCAGCAGGGCGATATCGTTGTGCAGGAGATAAGGAAACACCAGCATGGCCACCGCGCTGCCCGCCAGCGCCATAAGGGCTGCGAGGTCAAGATTGCGGTCAACCACCCATGCGCCCGCATTGGCGCCCGCCAGCATGCCCGCGCCCCACACCACCATATACACCATGGCTTCCCATTCCGGCACATGGGTCACGTTCTGCAGCACGCTGGTCAGGTACGTATAGATCGTGAACATCCCGCCAAAGCCGATGGCAGCGGTCAACAGCGTCAGCAGCACCTGCAGGTTACCCATCGCCCTGACTTCCCTGAGCGGGGAATTCTGCCGGTTTGGCTGGTCCGCCGGAATATAGCGCCACACCCCCACGAACGTGACGAAGCCAAGGATGGCGATAATCAGGTAGGCAATGCGCCAGCCAAGGTGGTTTGCGGCAAACGTTGAAAACGGCGCACCGATCAGGGTCGCAATGGCAATGCCCGACAGTATCCGCCCCACGGCCCAGCCCCGTCGCGCCCGTTCCACCATGGACGCACCAACCAGCGCCGAAATCCCGAACAGCGCCCCATGCGGCAGGCCGGTAATGAAGCGCGCGACCTCCACCAGTCCCGGCGTGGGCATAACGATGCTCAGGACATTCCCGAAACAGAACAGAACCAGCAGCACCAGCAGCAGTTCGCGGCGCGACAGCCGTGCGCCCAGAATGGTGATCAGCGGCGCGCCGATCACGACACCCAGCGCATAGGCGGTGATGACATACCCGGCATCGGCCACGGACAGGCCGAGGGAGGATGCGAATTCGGGCAGCATGCCCATGATGGCGAACTCCCCCGTTCCCACGACAAACGTGCCGAAGGTCAGGATGAGGAAAGCGGCTGCCCTGCCATGGGGCGGCGCGACCTGCGTGATCGCGCCTTCGGCCTGCGTGTTATCTGACATGATGCACCATCCACACAGGACACTCAGGCCGCAAGCCGTGTCGCGGCGGCACGGGCGATGGCAATGTCATCTTCCGTACTGGCCCCCGATACGCCAATTGCGCCCATAATGGTGCCATCCACCCCCTTCAGCACAACGCCACCACCGAAGCTGGTCAGGCCGCCATTGGTGTTTTCCAGACTGTAGGCCCCACCATCAGGGTGCGCGATGGTGGCGAAATCGGCGCTGTCCATCTGGAACAGGATGGCCGTACGCGCCTTTTTATGACTGACCTCCACCGCACCCAACGGGCAGCCATCCATGCGGATGAAGGCCATGGGCCACGCTGCGGCATCGACAATGGAAATACTGACGGTAACACCCAGACGCTCCGCCGCGGCGCGGGCGGCGGCAAGCAGGGACATGGCACAGGAAAGATGCACGGTGCGAACCTCTGGTTGACGAAGCAGGACAACAGGGTAGACGCGCCCGGACAGAATGGAACATGCAAATGTTCGCCAGCGTCATTTCTTCAACATTGCTGAACGGCAGCGCGTTCCACATGCCGCATCATCATCCACCCCAGCCGCACCAGGCGCGCATGGGGCAGCCGCGCCGCCGGGCCGGTCAGGCCGATGCTGGCACGGACTTCCCCCTTTTCGCGCCACGGTATGGCGACACAGTTCCAGCCGGGGCGACAGGCCTCGATATCAATGGCGTATCCTTTCACCCTCACTTCCTCGATCCGGGTCAGGGTATCCACATCCAGCGCCCGGGTCGTCATGACCCGCTTGCGCAGGCCGGGCACGAATGCAAGGAACACCAGCCCAACCGCCGACCCTTCCAGCTGTTCATGCAGTGGCGGCCTGCCATCCACCGCCGGGTCATGGCAGTCGATAACTTCCAGATATGCGGCCTCATCCCCGCTGGGCGCAGCCAGATAGACGGTCATGCCGCTGTCACGTGCAATGGCGGTCATGACCGGGTGCAGTCGCGCGCGCAGGGCGTTGTCATCCCCCGCGATCCGCGCAAGGTTCAGGATACGGCCACCCAGATGGTAACGCACGTCCCCCTGCCTGCGCTGCACGTATCCCAGATGGTCGAGCGTCTGGAGAATGTTGTGCACCGTGGTCTTGCCCAGCCCCAGTGTCCCGGCGATTTCCTGTAGGCGTGCATGGCCGCCTTTCTGGGCAATGATTTCCAGAATGGCGGCGGACCGTTCAATGGACTGGATCAGGCGGGGTGTTTTTTCCACAGCGGACCTTTCCCGGCTATATATGGGCATCCTGCCCTCTGTTCTGTCGCATGACGTGGCCCGTCATGGTGCATTCCCCGTTCCGCGCGGCCCCGGCGGAATGGGAACCTGTAGACCCATGTGACTGCATGGCCCTAGCAATAATATGCAGATAGTATATATCTTCACTCATGCGCCTGACCCTGCATACCGATTACGCCCTGCGGACACTGATCTATCTGGGGATCCATACGGATCGCCTGACATCAATCCGTGAAGTGGCGCAGGCCTATGGCATTTCGGAAAACCACCTTGTCAAGATCATCCACCGGCTTGGCCAGGCAGGTTTTGTCGAAACCATCCGCGGGCGCAATGGCGGGCTGAAGCTGGGTCGACCGGCGGCGACCATCGTACTGGGTGACGTGGTGCGCCATACGGAAGAAGACATGGCGCTGGTCAGCTGCATGCAGCCGGTCGCGGCGGATGGCAGGGCGGCCTGCATCCTGGCTGATGCCTGTCGCCTGCGCGGCGTGCTGGGGGAAGCACTTGGCTCCTTCATCGGGGTCATGGACCGCTACACCCTTGCCGATGTCATAACAGACCAGGAGCGCCAACGCCTGCACCGCCCCCAGCCCGACTGACGGCCATATACCCGTTTGCGCTGTGGAATAAACTCCATTTTACAATTGCAGTCCACACACGGCCGGACCGGACATAAGGGGCAGAAACCCGGCACTTTCCCTGCCCACCGGCTATTTCCCCACCCTACGGGACAATGGTTTTTTGCACGTTCGCAGGGTTGGTGATACCTGAAACGATTCTTGCACGCCTGCGGGTGAAATATATACTTTCTGACGAAACTCTAAGGAACATACTGCCAATGGCTTACGCAACCACCAACCCCTATACTGGCGAAACGCTCAAGACGTTTCCCAATGCGACGGATCAGGACGTCCAGACGGCGCTGACCGAAGCATATGATGTTTTCAAGACATGGCGGCACACCTCCTTTGCCGAACGTGCGAAGGTCATGACGGCAGCGGGCCAGATCCTGCGCCGCGATATCGACAAATATGCCCGCCTGGCGACGCTGGAAATGGGCAAGACCTTTGCCGAAGCGAAGGCCGAGACCATCCTGTCGGCGGAAATCTTTGAATACTATGCCACGCATGCCGAACGCCTGCTGGCGCCGGAAAAGCTGCCGGTCGCGGACCCCAAGGAAGGCGACGCCGTCCTGATCCACCAGCCGCAGGGTATCGTGTTCGCGATCGAACCCTGGAACTTCCCGTACTACCAGATCGCCCGCATCATCGCGCCGCAGCTTTCGGCCGGCAACACGGTGCTGCTCAAGCACGCATCCAACGTGCCGCAGTGTGCTGCCGCCTTTGACAGCCTGATGGTCGAAGCCGGCCTGCCCAAGGGCGGGTTCCGCAACCTGTACGCCGCACGCCATCACACCGAAATGATCCTGAGCGACCCGCGCGTCTGCGGCGTTGCCCTGACCGGTTCCGAAGGGGCGGGCACCATCATCGCAGGTGTCGCGGCCAAGGCGCTGAAGAAGTCCACCATGGAACTTGGCGGTTCCGACGCCTTCGTTGTGCTGGATGACGCCGATCTGGAGAAGACCGTGAAGTGGGCCGTGTTCGGTCGCCACTGGAACGCCGGTCAGGTCTGTGTATCCGCCAAGCGCCTGATCGTGGCCGACGCGATTTATGACAGGTTTGTCGAACTGTACAAGAAGGGCGTGGCCGAACTGAAGGCCGGCGACCCGATGGACCCGACCACCACGCTTGCACCGCTGTCGTCGCAGAAAGCGGCTGACGACCTGATGGCGCAGGTTGAGGAAGCCAAGAAGCATGGTGCGGTTGTTGAAGTCATTGGCGCGCCGGTTCCCGAAAAGGGCGCATTCTTCCGCCCGCTGCTGATGACCAACCTGCACAAGGACAATGAAGCCCGTCACTGGGAGTTCTTCGGTCCGGTCACGCAGCTTTACCGCGCCAAGGATGATGCGGACGCCGTCCGTATCGCCAATGACTCCCCCTACGGGCTGGGCGGCGCCGTCTTTACGCGCGACACGCAGCGTGGCGTGAAGGTGGCTGAACAGATCTATACCGGCATGGTGTATGTCAACCATCCGACCATGGTGAAGGCCGATCTGCCCTTCGGTGGTGTGGCGCGTTCGGGCTACGGCCGCGAACTGATCGGCCTCGGCATCAAGGAATTCGTCAATCACAAGCTGATCGACGTCGTGGACATTGATGCCCCGTTCTGATCCGACCAGAAACCGGACACGCGGCCTGTCATAAAGACAGGTCGCGCCACTGGCAGGCCCACATGGCCGCCAGTGGCCTGTCTGGATGTATTGGATCAGATACTTCTTTATAATATCAATTTATTACATATCCCTGTCTTTACCCGCAGCACATCTGGCTACACATGGACAGAAGCAGTGGAACAGTTGAAAAACTGATCCAGACACCCTGAAAATCAGCAAGAAATTTTTGGTAAAGCTTTTTCCAAAAAGCATTCAGAGAATGCTGCCTTCTTGCAAAGACGACATTCAGAAACTTTCATTATTTTTTATCAAGCAGAATTGTAAGTCGATCAGAATACGGATCAGTAAAAAATTCCTTTTACTTTCCCATCGCTATCCGTTCACATTCCAGAAGAATAAAACCGGCCATCAGGCTTCCTGCATCACAGCAGACACAGCATATGTCCAAATATAATTGAAATACAGATCCCAGCCTGATGGCAGACCTGTACACCCCGACATTCATGAGTACTGCATAACAAAAACCCGACAGGTCCCTACGCCATTTTCGGCGGCGTAGGGAAAACTGTCGGGATCATGTGGTGTATCAGGGGGTCTTGGGCAGCTGCTTGCGCATTTTTTCCACCTGATCTGCCGTCACACCATGGTCGCCACTGCCAAACGTCGCGGTCACGTAATTGACCAGTGCGGCGATCTCGGTATTGCTCAGCCGCTGGACATCGGATCCATGGTCAAAGCCGGGCATGAAGGCATGCAGGCCACCTGCCGTCCGGTCCACGCCATTGAGGACCGTCATGATCAGGTCATCCGGATGTGCGGACCCCACAACCGAATTGTGGAACAGCGACGGCGCATAATGGTCACTGGTTCCCGCGCCATTGTTACCATGACAGGCCGCACAGTTCGCATCGTAAATATGCGGGCCAGTCATTTCATCCAGCTTGTCGATACGCGTCAGTTCACCCGAACGGATATCCGGCGTATCAATCGCCTGCCCGAAGCGTTCACGCGGGGCATGTTCGGCTTCGTCTTCCTTGGCCGGGACCTGAAGGATATAGGCGGCAAGGGCATGCAGGTCATCATCCGTCAGGCGGCTGGTGCTGTGTTCCACCGCCTCACCCATCGGTCCTGCGGCCTGGCTCAGCCCCGCGACGTGCCCGGTCCTGAGATAGGTGACAAGATCATCCTCGCTCCAGTTGCCGATGCCGCTCGTCTTGCTGGATGTGATGTTGGGTGCATACCAGCCCAGAAGGGGCGCACCGGCAAGGTAGCTGTCCTCCTTCTCGCTCAACATCATGTTGCGCGGCGTATGGCAGGTTCCGCAATGCGCAAGGGCATTGGCCAGGTACTTGCCACGGCGCATCTTGTCATACGTGGCGGAATCCCCGGTTTCAGGCTCGACACTGCCTGCAACCATGTTCCACACCGCCATGGTGATGCGCAGGTTGGCCGGGAAATTCAGTTCCGTCACCGGCGGGGTAACCGCCACCGGCTTCACCCCATGCATGAACCAGGCGTACATCGCCTTCACATCATCATCCGTCATGCCGGAATAGGATACATACGGCATGGCGGGATAAAGGCGGCTGCCGTCACGGCGGATGCCATGGCGCACGGCCTTTTCAAAATCCTCTTCCGTATATTTCCCGATCCCGTGGTCGGGGTCAGGGGTGATGTTGGTCGAAACGACGTCCCCCATGGGCGTGGTAATGCGCAGTCCACCTGCGAAAGGCTTGCCCCCCGGCGCGGTATGGCAGGCGACACAGTCCCCCGCCGTGGCAATATATTCGCCACGCGCCAGAAGATCTGCCGGGGGAGGCGTCGTGGATTCTGCCGCCGGTGCAGCCGGTGCCGCAGGCGCTGCCGGAGGAGCGGCGACCGCAGGGTCATCCGCACGTGCAGGTGTTGCGGACAAGGAAGCAAGGGCAGTGCCCGTGGCCAGAACCGACCACAGGATCTTGCGTGTAACGTCAGGCATGGGCGAGTTCTTTTTTAAGTGTATCGGCAACACGCAAGGCAAGTGCTGCAACCGTCAGGGTAATGTTGCCGGTTCCGACCGATGAGAAGACGGACGAACTCGCGATGAACAGGTTTTCATGGTCATGCGTGCGGCAGAAACCATCGACCACGGAATCCTTGGGGTCCGTGCCCATGATGGTGCTGCCGGCGGGATGATCCTGCGGGAAGTAGCCGGGGGTCCACTGCTCATCCGTGCCATGCATGAGACCGATCAGGTCCTTGAACAGGCCACGGGTGTGATCACAGCTTTTCACCGTGTATTCAGGCAGCTTGTAATAGACTTCCGGGTGCGGAATGCCCAGCGCGTCCTTGTACGTGGCACTCAGCGTCAGCCGGTTGTCCGGATCGGCCAGTCCTTCGTTGTGGCTGAACAGCCGCACGGTATGGGATGCGAGGTAGCGGATCTGCTCTTCCAGTTCACGCCCGACATATCCCTTGGAAATAGCCAGGGCGGTTGCAAGGTCCACCTGGTTGTCATCAACCATGTGCACCAGATACGCACCGCGTTCATTTCGCCAGTCACCATCGCGGAAGTTGTCGATCACGTTGGTTTCAAGCGGGCCACGGCCGGGCCACAGGGCCTTGTCCCCGCTGATGAACGTCACCTGCACGCCGGTGTGGTCCATCATGTTCCGCCCGACATGGCCCGAACTGTTGGCGATGCCGTCGGGGCTCTGCTCATCGGCGGAGAACAGCATGAGCTTCGCGGTTTCGATACAGTGCGCCGCAATGACGAAATACTTGCCGGTTACACGGTGCGATCCCTTGTCGGGATCGTAATAATGCACGGCGGTAACGCGCTTGTTCGCGCTGTCACGCTCAATCCGGTACACCACGGCATTGGGCACGAACTTCGCACCCGCCGCTTCCGCATGGTACACGGAATAACTACCGTTATACATTGCCCCGATGGGACAGATCGGCATGCAGTTGTTGTGCCCTTCACAGGTCGGGCGGTTATCATAAGGGCGCGTGTTACGAGCCTGCGGTTCGTGCACGACGCGATACGGGGTCTTTTCCCGGATCAGGTTGCGGAACTGCTCCGCCGCATAGGAAATGGGCAGCGCCTCCATCGGATAGGGCTGCCTGCGTGGTGATCCGAGGTCTTCCACCGCCGGGTCCGGCCCGCATACGCCCATCATGACCTCGGCCTGATAATAGAATGGCTCGAGATCGTCGTATTTCAGCGCCCAGTCGCGGCCCTGCCCATAGCGGGTCTTCAGTTCAAAGTCCGATGGCAGGTACCGCCATGCGCACCCGGCCCAGTGCCATGTCGTGCCCCCCATCATGCGCAGGTATACCTGCTGGTAGGCTTCGGCATCCGGGCCGGTCGTATGCAGGTATTTGTTGGGCGTGATCTGGTTGGGCGGATGTTCGGCCCATGGCACACAGGGAAACGGCCCCTGATAGGAGGGCTTGTTTTCCAGATTGCGGAAATTATCGACAAAATGCTGGCGGTCGACACGCGGGCCGGCTTCCAGCACGATGACGGAAATACCTGCGCGCGCCAGTTCATTGGCAATGGAACTGCCGGCGACGCCGGATCCGACGATCACGACGTCCGCGGAAAGGTCTTGTTCGGAAGGCATGGAGGATGCTCCGGATATCAGGTGGGTTCTACAACGAATTTTGAAGGCGAAAGGGCAGGTTCGCCAGTTGGAACGGCCACTTCCGGTGGGGTCTGGGTCCAGTAGAACGGCCCGCCCGCCGCATAGGTCTTGGGATAGATGGCATCCTTGGTGATATCGAACATCAGCGCGGAGCGGTACACCACCACCTTTTCATCCGCCACGCCACGGTACCAGCCCGTCATGATGTCATGGATCACGTCCTTGAACACGGGATCACTCTGTTCGGCCGCGGTCGCCAGCGCACGCGCGCTGTCGAATTTTCCGCCTGCCATCAGGTCATGCAGCTTCTGGATCTGGTCACGGCGTTCGGGCACCGCCTGAATGATCCGGGCGTACAGCGCGCCGCCTATGCGGGCATCGAGCACGTCGCGATCGGTCAACCGCCGCGACAGTTCAAGGAACAGCGGCACCCCGGCATCTTCCCCTTCCGGGGTGGCGGCAACGCCCCGGCCCGTGCCAAGCACCACGGCGGCGGCCCCCATTGCGCCCAGCAGCATGTCACGACGCGACATGCGCAGCGCGCGGTTCATCCGTATGGCATTGGGGGTGGACAGGTGGATACTGGTGGGAAAACAGGGCCGGTCTGCAGCCATCTAGCGTCGCCTCTCATGCATGTTGGTCCAGCAGGAATGCCGGAAGAAACAGGCATGGCCGTGCGGGATGCAATAGTGACATCACCGATAACGCCACTTCCCGTGCTCCTGCAACCTTTTGTTCCCCCATATTAACGTATAGCAGTTTCACGTTCAGCGAGTAAAAGCATCGGGACAGCTGTACAGACATGTTTTGTAAAGGACTCCTTATGCTTTACAGGTAGCTGTCAGCACAATGGATCACACATCATTACAGGCACGCCTGCCCACACATCCGGCATGTCATAACAATACCCATGCGCAGGGCAATAATCTGCATCCGACCCGCATCATTACTTGACCGAGACGACCCATGCACAACCGAATGGGCCGCGCCACCGACAGTATGGAATGGCATTCCATCAACCATGACACCACCGGCCATTCATGAAAAATACCGGCCCGGCATCGCCCTTATCCGCCGGATCTCACATTTTCCTCCGTGCCCTGTCGGGCATGGCAGCCATGTCAGCAAGGCGGGTTCTGGCGGCACCATCCCAAGCGCCCCTGCTCGGTATCATGGCGCGCCCGCCCTGCGTCCCGAACACACGCTGGCAGCCTATGCCCGGGCAATCGCGGACGGGGCGGATCATATCGAACCCGATCTTGTCCCGACACGAAATGGCGTTCTGGTCGCCCGCCACGAAAGCCAGATTACAAATACCACCGATATCGCCACCTGCCCCGAATACGCCACTCGCCTGCGTACACAAACCATTGATGGCGTCACCCGGACCGACTGGTTCACCACAGATTTCACCCTGACCGAGCTCAGGCTCCTGCGCGCGCATGAACGCCTGCCCGCCATCCGCCCGGCCAATACGCGTCATGACGGGCATTTTGACATTCCCACATTTCAGGGAATCATCGATTTCGTCGCGGCCGAAGCGGCAACGTGTGGCCGCGTGATCGGGCTGATCCCCGAAATCAAGAATGCCACGCACCTCCGCCTGCTTGGATTTACGCCCGAGGAGACATTCCTGCACA
>NZ_JABLUU010000008.1:0-141835 GCF_018491655.1 Komagataeibacter oboediens
CGGTTCCGCCACTGGCCGGTCAGGCCACATGAACAGGTCATGCTGAAACCCGCGCGGACCATGATCAGTCAGGATCCGCGCGGTTCATGCAGTCCGGGCGGGGCATGGCATCCCGGCCATGGTCCTATGTCGCGACCGGCCAGCGTAGGCCGGCCGCGCTGGCTGCCGCCCTGACATCCCGCGCGCCTGCCGTGCGGGCATCGAACGGGGCGGGATCGCCCGCACGTGGCGCCGGGCCGGATGCGGTGGTGCCTGTGGCCGCGCCGGACGCGGGCCGGGGCGTGGTGAACAGGTAGGCACGGCTTTCACGTGCGGCTTCCATAATCGTGTCCAGCCCCTGCGGCGCACCATCTTCGGACAGTGTGACGGCGGACAGGTCCACCAGACGCACCACATCGGCAGGCTCCACCGCGCCCATGCGGGCGGCCATGGCGCGGGCTTCGGCACGGATCACGGCACGGCTGGCGCGGGTGCGGGCCGTTGTGGCCTGTTCCGTGGCGCGGGCAAGGTCGGCCTCCAGCGTGGCGCGGGCCTGCACGGCATCGTCACGTTCGGCGCGCAGGGCGGCCAGTTCGCGGCGCATCGTGTCCATGTCGGGGGTTTCGGGAACGCTTGATCGGGTCATGTCGTGCTTCCTTCAGAACAGGGGAAAAATCAGCTCGGGCTTTCGGCCCCGATACGCGCCCATTCCGCATGGGGGCCGGGCGTGCCCGCGCGGGCGGCCAGGATCACGCACGCCGTCTGCCGCGACAGGAAGCCGCCGCGCACCGCCGTATCCAGCCCCTGCGCCAGTTGCGCCAGATCGGCCTCCGTTCCCGCGAAATAGGGCGGCCACTGCAATGCCAGCCCATCGGCCTGCAACCCCGCGTAATCGCGCCCGCCAATGCGCAGGCCGCCGGCAATAACATGGGAAAACGCGCACACCATGCGGTACAGCGCCAGCAGCCCGTATTCGCCATATGACAGGCGCATCCGGTCCGCCAGCCACAGCAGGGGCTGGTACAGCAGTTCCATCGCACGACCCGACGTGGGGGCACCCAGCCGGTCGGCCTGCGCGCGGTTGCCGTGGATCTGCTCCATCACGCTGGCGCGCAGTTCGCGGTAATGGTCGCGCATCGCACCCGCCGCGTCACCATTGATTTCCAGCAGCTTGGCATCCCCATCCAGCGGCAGGGTCAGGGCGGATGCCGCGCCCCCTGATGACGCGGGCGACCCGTCCGCATACGGGTCGGGTCCCGCGCGGATCACCAGCCTTGGGTCGGCGCTGTATTTCAGCCCCCGCCCGGATTGCGACAGCAGGTAATCGCATTCGATCACCGTATCGATAGCGGGGGCAAAGGTGCATGGCCCGTCCACCACGCCGGGAGCGGCCAGGTTGGCCATCCACACCCACGGCACGAACCCCAGCCCGTGGTGCGTGCTGCGCGTGGGATCGACCTGCACGGGCAGGCCGGTATCGACCCGTCGGGGCACGTAAACGTGGCAGTCCGCGCGGTCCCATATGCGCAGCCACCAGAATATGGCTGTCGCATCATCGGGGCCAACCTGCCACCCCTGCCCCGCCAGCGTGGCGCCCGTGACCTTGTAGCATTCGCGCATGCATGCAAGTTCGCCCGTGCCATCCCGGTGCGGGGTCAGGTACAGCGTGTCATGCACCGCAAAACGCAGGCGGCGGTCCACCGCTTCCACCAGCACGGCCACCGACCCGACCGACCCGCGCGTTGCGGCATCGATCATAAGGGCCGGCAGCGCGGTGTCCGCCGCCACCTGCGCCAGAACGCCCGGCACGGCGGGGTCGGCCGCAACCGTGGTGGGCCAGTGCGATGCACCGAACAGCAGCGATACCGCGTCATCCACCACCGCGCGGCACATGTTGGTGCGCACCGACGGCCTGCGCTGCGACAGGGGAATGTATTCCCCCGCCCCGTTATATTCGGTGCCGAACGGGTTGGGGATGGCGTCGTACTGCGTGCCGTCCAGCACGCGGGCCAGTGCGGCAAGCGCATGGGCGCGCGCGGGCAGGTCCGGGTCGCGGGGGTAGGTTTTCCTCAGTTCCTGCCAGTCCATGCTGTCTCTCCGGTGTAATGGGCAAGGGGATGCGGATTTGGTGGTGATGCGGTGGCAAAACCGCGATAGACAGGCGGCCGTGGGGCACATGACCGTGCGGAGAAGGAAAAAGAAAATGGATATCAGTCACCTGCTGCTGACCCCGGTGCGCCTGGCGGTGGAAATTGGTGTGGTTGGCGCGGCCATTGCGGTGGTTGTGGGCGCGTGGCGCAGGCGGCATGGCCATCCGCCCGCACTCCCCCCTTTCCCGCCCGCGCAGCAGCCTGCCCCCGCGCCACCGCCCGCACCCGTACCCGCGCCGGTGGCAGATGCGGGGTTTGACGTGCCGGTTTCCATGACCGATTACGACTGGGCGGTGCGGCTGTATCAGCCCACGGCCCTGCTGTCGGGGTGGGAGCGGCGCGTGCTGTCCACGCTGGTGGCGCAGGTGCCGCGTGGTTATTACGTCTGCCCGCAGGTGCGGCTGGCCGATTTCATCGTGCCGCGCGGACCGGATCGTGACGCCAACCGGCATGCGTTTTTCAAGATCGCCTCCAAATCCATCGACTTCGTGGTGACGCATGTACAAAGCGGCACCGTGGTACTGGGCATCGAACTGGATGATGGCACCCACGCCCACCCCGAACGCCAGTACCGCGACGAGCTGGTTGATGCTGCCTTCGCCCATATCGGCATTCCGCTGCTGCGCTTTTCACCCGGCGGGCGGGTGGATATCAGCGGGTATTTCCGCGCAGCCGCGGTATGATCCGGTCCGCCCGGTTCTGGAATAAGGAAAAAATAAAAGTTTTCGGGTACCATATTTCTTCAAAAAGGCGTCGTTCTTCAAAGTATTTCAGCAAAAGGCTCACCAGAACCGTCTTTATTATTTCCATATATTGCAAAACTGACCCTTCAGGCAGTCCATAACGGATCGGGATACGGACTGGGTAACCACCCTTACCGCCCCAGTGTAAACCGCGTTGGCACCCATCGCGCCGGGGCTGCGGGCGGTGTGGACAGCATGAGGTCACTCAGCGCCCAGACCAGTGCATCCGCCCGGTCGGGGGAATGCGGGCCGTGGTAGCCACTGGCGGAAAACTGGCACAACTGTTCCTCCAGCGTGGCAAAGCTGCCGTAATGGGTCACGCGGCCCTGTTCATACAGCGCGGCCACAGGCTCGGCACGCGCGGCCTTGCCCCGGCTGGCGGTCACCATGCGCAGGGGGGCATTGGGGTTGATGCCGCGCAACGTGGCCTCGACCAGTGCACCGCCAAAATTATGCTCGGCCACGATCCGCTCCGCGCCCCAGTCCATTTGCGCCTGCAATGCCGCGCGCGCCCACCCCGCCGGGCTGTCCCGCCGTGACAGGTCGGCCAGCACATGCCCGTTCCCGCCCGCATCCACGCCACACACGACAATGCCGATTTCGTCCGACCGCGTATCCTCCGGCCCTGAACAGCCCGACGGGTCCACCGCCACGACAATGCGGCGCATCGTCGCGGCCACGCGGCCACGGGTTGCGGGGGTGATGGCGGCCGCACGGCGAAAATCCTCCATCCGCCACAACGCGCCATCCACCGCCTGCTGATATTCCCCCAGCATGAAGCGCCTGCGCTCACGTTCCGGCAGGGCCTCAAGCTGCGCCATGTATTCGGGTGACAGGTTGGCGCGGTTGCCGTCGGGGTTCAGGCGCATGGTGGCGTAACGCGCGCGGTCCAGCGGCGCGCCGGATGTCGGGTCCACCCCGTCCTCAAACACGCGGTACAGCCAGTGCGCGGTGGTGGGCGGGTTGGCGTCGATATATTCCTTCAGCGCAAGGGGCGATTTCTGCGCCAGCCGCGTCAGCAGCATGTTGCGCGCGCCATAGGTGATCTGGCTAGCTTCGTTCAGGTAAACGGTGGCGAATTCCAGTCCCAGTATCTTTTCCGTCCGGTCCTCATCATCCAGCCCGCCGAACAGGATGGCCGACGCGTTGGGCATCTCCACCGTCCAGTCGGTGCGCGACAGTGCCCACGGCACGGTGGGAAAACACCGCCGCATGACGGTGGGAAACGTATCGGCCAGGACGGTGGCCCGGAGCGCGTTCAGCCGGTGGCGGAATTGCCGTGCCGCGTGCCCGCCGCCTTCAGTGCGCGGATTACCACCGCGCGTACCAGCACGAACGTCTTGCCCGACCGCGCGCCACCGCGCAGCAGGATATGGGTTGCGGGACCGCCCAGCAGCCGGTTGGCCATACGCTGGTCCGGTGTCAGGCTGAAGGCGTGTTTCAAAAGCCTGCCCCCTGAAAGTAAGAAAAAGTTTTTGGTGAAGCTTTTTTCAAAAAGCTTTGAAGAACACCGCCTTTTTGAAAAAAAGGCGGCACCCGGAAACTTCTATTCTGTTTTTTTACAGGTCCGCATCATCGGTCGTGATCGTGATGGCAATGGTGTTCCCCCCTTCCCGCCGGTCAGCGGGCGGCCGCAGGCGGGTTGCGACCCACATCCGTGCCTCCATGCGCAGCTTCATGGCGGGCACGTCGTCACGGCCGGTGGCGCGGTCGGCTATGGTTATGATTTCCTCGGCCAGCGTATCGGCTGCCGCTTCCCGCGCGGTGGCATACAGCGCGCGAAAGGCCGCATTGTCGCGCAGCCAGCGAAACACCGTGGCCCGGTGCGGCATGGCCGGATCATTACAGATCGCGCGCAGGCTGTGCCCATCAGCCAGCCGGGTGCAGATTTCCTCCGCCAGCCTGCGGCTGTACGCCCCGCGCCGCGCGCCCGGTATGGCGGGTTCGGGCATGGTCATCCTTCCCTGTTATCCGGCGGACATGAAAACGCCCGGGCTGCCGTGCGGGGCAGTCCGGGCGCGGTTGTGTCATGATAGGGCTGTTATCGTGAGAAACCGCGCAGGTGGGAAGCGGTTTGTTCTGCCCGCCGGCTGTTGCGGGGGAAAGCGGAAGGTCGGCTACTGGGCCACACGCAGGTGCAGACCACCGCACAGTATGCCCACCTCAAGACCGATCCAATTTGGAGCACGGCAGATAAGATAGCCATGACAATTGCGAGTGCATTTCTTGCTACTTAGGTGTTTAGTCTCGGGGTTTGATGGTGTTGTAGTTTCACGCGAGTGGAAGGAAGCATTATGGGACAGATACGTCATGGGAGCGCCACGACCACGCACGCCGTGCGAGCGGCAATACAGCGATCGCAGGCTTCGCTCACGGCGCTGAGCGAGGCGTTCGGGATCAATCCGAAAACGGTGGCGAAGTGGCGGAAGCGTCAGACTGTCGAGGATCAGAAGACAGGCCCCAAAGAGCCGCGCTCAACGGTTCTGTCCGAGACTGACGAAGCGATGATCGTGGCCTTTCGTCGGTACACCTTCGCGAATATCTTCTGCGCATCGTCCCTTATCGGGTTCATACCATCCTGACGGACAATGGCATCCAGTTCGCTGAACACCCCCGCAACCGGGGCACGGCATGGTCACGTTCCATGCGTTTCGACATGATCTGCGAGGCCAACGGGATCGAGCATCGCCTGACAAAACCCAATCACCCCTGGAGCAATGGTCAGGTCGAGCGAATGAACCGCACGATCAAGGAAGCAACGGTCAAACGCTTCCATTACGACAGCCATGAGCAGTTGAGGACGCACCTCAATGACTTCATCGCCGCGTATAATTTCGGGCGACGGCTCAAGACACTCAAAGGCCTCACACCCTATGAATACATCTGCAAGATATGGACTTCAGAGCCAGAACGATTCATCATCAACCCAACCCATCAAATCCCGGGACTAAACATCTAGGACTGTGTTCGACCGAGATCCCGCCACACCGGATGCCGATACGTTCGGAAACCTATGGGAATGACGCCTTTGCGGGGGAGAGCAGAATGTCGGCTATAGGGAAGAAACAACCGAAAGCAGACAGTCGCCACACTCACGCTTATGATGACCTCGCGTTCTCGCTCCGCCATAAGCAGCGTATGCGCTTGGCCCATTGACTAATGGTGAGCCTGCACATTGTCGCTCAGATTATAGCCACTGACGAAGTCGAGCCATTGGTCCGCTTCGAGCGCCTCTATGATGTGCTGCAAGCCACTGAACATTTGCCCGACGGGAATTAGAGGATCGTAATCGATCATCTTGGCTAGGTCGCGACCCAAGAAGCAGGCCTGTTAAGCGGTCGAGGTATCACATGGATGCTGTGCGTTGATTGAAAAAGTAGAAATGATTAAATTAATATCATGGCGGATGTGACACCAATTACTGATATTAACCGGAGGTTGAAGCGCGAAGATCCCGCTACGCACTCGTCGATCATCATCGATCAGGCAGCGATCCTTGATCTTGATGGTCCCGTCATCATCCTTGGTGATCCGGGCATAGGCAAGAGCATGCTGGCGCAGAAAATCGGGCAAAAGGCCGGCTTCTTCTATGTCCGCGCATCAAGTTTTGTGCGGAATGCTCAGCCTGAACGCGTGATCCCCAACGGCAAATGTCTTGTCATTGATGGTCTGGATGAGATCGCGTCTGCGGGCGACGGCGTTGATGCCATCCTCGGCCAACTGTCGAAGCTGGGCCATCCCCGCTTCATTCTGTCAAGCCGCGAAGTCGACTGGCGTGGGGCGGCCGATCGAATCAAGATTGAGGATGACTATGGGCGCGCCCCGACCATCCTTCATTTACTGGCGTTCAACCACAATGACGCGACTCACTTCCTTCGTCGTAGTTTTCCTTCTGTAGATGCCGAGAGCGTTCTCACCCATCTCGCGCACCGTGGCCTTGATGAGATTTACAAGAATCCATTGACGTTGCGGCTGATCGGAGAGGTAGCGGCGAGTGATGAGGCGCTGCCGACCAGTCGTGCGCAATTGCTTGATCGCGCCTGCCAGCTGCTCGTGCAGGAAGATAATCCCCGCCATCAGGACGCCGACCGTGCGCACGCCACATCCGAGAAACTCCTTCTCGCCGCCGGTGCCTATGCCGCCACCCAAATACTGTGTGACATTGCGGGACTGTTCAATGGTCCGGTAAGCAAGACTCCCGGTGACTGCGTCCACGTCAGAAGCATTGCCGCACACCTGCATGCCGAAGCAATCGAAGTCGCGCTCCAGACTAGGCTGTTCGAAGCAGAAAGCAGCCAGCGTTTTCATCTCCTGCATCGGGTCATCGCCGAGTATCTCGGCGCGAAGTGGCTCGCGCACTGTTTCCAGTCCGGCATGTCGGAACGGCGGCTCTTCTCGTTGTTCGGCCAAGGCCACGGCGTACCGACATCGTTACGTGGGTTACACGCCTGGATGGCTCATTTCGATGATACGCTAGCAGAGGTCTGTGTTGCCGCAGATCCCTATGCTGTGTTGCGCTATGGGGATGCCGAGACGGTGCCCGTCCATATCGCGCGCCGTCTACTCGGCGCCCTAGCTTCGCTGTCCAATCGTGACCCGTTTTTCCGCGCGGAAGATTGGGGGCGGCATCCGGCAAGCGGTCTCATGCGTACCGAACTTAAGGACGATATCCTGACTCTGATCGGAACACCCGATCAACACATGCAGCTCACGCTGCTGCTTGTCGAGGCGATGGCGGGAAGCAAGCTCACTGCGATGTTGGAGCCGGAATTGCGCGCGATGATGCTCGACAAGGCGCGTACCTACAGCGTGCGTCACCGCGCCGCCGACGCGCTGCGCGTAATGCGCCGGATCGACAATCCCGCCGAGGCAATCGAACATCTACTGGCGCAAGGGGGTGAAGATGATCTGCGGCTGGCCTGGGATTTGTTGTATGATCTTGGGCTAGATACCGTCGCGAGGGATCTGGCCGTCCGTAAGTTCTATGCGCATCTCGACGTCACGGTCAGCAACGCTGCTCAGAGTGACGACAAATATGTACGTCTCAACGGGAGATCGATCGAGGCATTGACGAGCACTCAACTGGAAGAGCTGCTTGACGTAGTTCAGAATTATGGTGAGCGAATGATCAGTAAAAGTGGTCATTGGTATAAGTGGCAAGCTGTCGATCTAGTACATCGCGCCGGGCTTTGCGCATTGACGACTAATCCCGGGATGGCCGCGGCTGATATCTGGCGACGGCTGTCTTGGGTTGGTAACACCCCATACCGTAAACTAGAGTCGACCAAAGCGCTCACAAAATGGTTCAGCCTACACCCGGCGGTTCGGCGCGCGGTTCAGAGCTATGTCGTTTTCGACGCCGGCTACGAGCATATCTACCGCGCTACCGATGACCTCGACTATTGCGGTCTGGACCTCAAGCCAAATGCGAATGAGGTCATTGCGCTGATTGAGGAGTTCGGTCGTCGCCTCGGAGACACAGCAACGGACCTGAAAATGCTAGAAGAACTTGTCCAGCTCGTACCACGCGGAAACGTTAATGCCGCGACTGTACGGCAGGCTGCAGCCAAAATAGGAAATGGCGCGCCCAAATTTATGGCGAGGCTCGATGAGTGGTCGAAGCAGCCTGTCCATAAACGGCAAACTGAACGCGAAGCGGTTGATCAGGAACGCGAAGCTCAGCGGACTGCAGACCAGCAAACATTACGCGACACACTTGCCAAGGATCTTTCATCGGTCGACTTGGGCACACCGAACCTGTTGCATGATGCGGCCTGCATTTATCTGGGCAAACGCACGGACCTTTGTTCGGGCTTAAGCTTTGGAGCACGGCCAGAAACGCGCTTAACGAATGTGTTAGGGGCAGAACTCAGCGAGCGGGTGATGCAGGGCTTTATGGCCAGCTGCGACCGTAATGACACGCCGTCCGCGCGCGATATTGTCGAGATGCGCCTTGACCGTAAGACCTATTCTGTCGCGCTTGTCTTTGTGTGCGGGGTGGTCGAACTGCTGCGGCGCGGCCTTAGTGTTGATCATCTGACGGTCGAAGTGCGCGAGGCAGCGTTCATGGCAGTGCGGCGGATAAGGATTTTACATTGCATCGACTTAACGCCGCTTGAAAATGCCGTGCTTTACGATGATTTTACAATCGAACGCTTCTTTCGCACGTCGATCGAGCCGCAACTCCAACGCAAGAAAATCGACATAGAGGATCTCTCTTTTCTCGACAGGGATCCGCGCTGGCGGCCCTTAGCGGGGAGGCTGGCGGTGGAGTGGTTGGAACGTTTTCCGTCTCTTCCGACAACGGTCTTGGAGAAACTACTCGACCAAGCGACCCGCCATGCCAATCCGGTTGAACTGCAGTCTCTGGCGCGTAAATTCCGCAGCCGCCGGTATTTCCGCAGAACGAAATTGGCATGGCTCGCGCTCGATTTTCTGGTCGATTTCGGTGCAACCTACGACATGCTAGTGAAAGTTGCGGCGGATAATCCCGATTTTCTCTGGTGTATTAGAGACCGCGTCTCCTGCAGATGGGGCGATGAAGATCAACGGCTTTCGGTCGCCCAGTACCAGTTTATTGTCGAGCGTTTCAGCCATGCCTGGCCGCAAACCTCGCATCCGCAGGTCGGCTCGAACGGAAATACCAATCCTTGGGATGCGACAGCGATAATCGAGAACTGCGGCTACGCTATTGGCGGCGACCCGTCGCGCGATGCGACCACCGCGCTCGAACATCTGATCGCCGTTGTCGATCCGAGCTACCTTGATCCATTGCGGCATGCCTTGGCGCTTCAGCTGCGTGTGCGGCGCGATTCGGAGTTCACGCCGATGTCGGTTGAGGGTTTCACCGCCGTCGTCAGCGGCGGGCTGCCGTCGACGATTGACGATATGCGGGCATTTTTTGGCGACCGCATCATAGCCCTCGACGACCGGATGCACTCAACAGCAACCGACATGTGGGAAGCCTATTGGAACGGCGCGAAACCACGCGACGAGAATTTCTGCCGCAACCGCCTGATCGAACATATCTCCGGCCAGTTGCCTGACGCAATCCGCTTCGTACCGGAAATGTACATGCCACAGCAGAAGCGCGCGGACATTGCCGCGATCCTCGGTGGCATTGGTCTGCCGGTCGAGATTAAGGGGCAATGGCACCCCAAAGTCTGGACCGCGCCGGTCGAGCAGCTTGCTGCACGTTATCTGCATGATTGGCATGCCGAGGGCCGGGGCGCATACATCGTCCTGTGGTTCGGCGATCTGCCGGGAAAGAATCTGCCCGTCCATCCTGACGGGTTGGCACGACCGAAGACCCCGGATGACCTTAGGACGATGCTCATCGACCGTCTGCCCGAGAATCTCCGCGATGTGATCGATGTCTATGTCGTCGATGTCTCGCGACCTGATAAAAAAGTATCCCCGAGCGTATGATCAATCCCGACTTTTCAGAGCGCAGCCATGGAGGTTTGAGTGGCCCACGATCATGTCGGCTTTCGTGAGGCTCAGCTTAGCGTTTTTATGTCCGGGTTGAAGGCGACACCTGCCATCCGTTTTCCCATATCAACCTTGGGCGGCAACGCCGCCAGCAACAGTATTTATGGTCCTGCGCCCTGCCGGCCCGGTATGTCCTGCACAACATCAAATACAACATCCGTATACGCGCGCTGACAGTACCGGAATCCCGTCAGCGCAGACACCACCTCCACCGGAATATCGAAATAGAAATCCAGCATGCCGGGCGGATAGCCACTTTCGGTTTCCTCGCGGTCCATCGCGGCAATGGTTTCGTGTAACGCTGCGGGCGGGGTGCCGGTTATGGTCAGGTCGTGCGGGCCTGCGGCCTGTCCATGGTGGCTTACGGTCCAGATCTGCGTGCCGTCATGGTAGAAACTGGCGGCGCTTTCATACCGGCGTTCATCCACGGTGCAGGTTGCAATGGTGGCGCCTGCGGAATACGCCGCCAGCCGTGCTTCATGCGCCCGCGCCATGGCCGGGTCGTTGCACACCACCACCGTCCACCCATCGGGCAGGCTGGTGATGGACGTGGGCGCGGGGCGGGCATCGTCCTGTGGCGTGCCGGTATCCGTCAGGCCCATGCGGGCGCACACGGTGGCGCGGTCGATGCCGTGAAACGCGAACGCCGTGACCGCATACCCCGCCGGACGGGGCGGGCAGGTTTCGCGTATGTGGAACCGCAGGCGGATGGGCGGAAAGATGTCCTGCGTGCCCTCGGTCACCTGTGCGGGGGCGAAGGTCACGCCCGCCTCCCCCACGCGGTAGGGATAGACGATATTTTCCGCCGTGCCGTCGCGGTGGGCGCACATGATGACGGCGGCCTGTACCGGCCCGTCGCCACCGGGCAGCAGCACGGTGCAGTTGGCAGCCACAGCCGCCGCCCGCGCGCCCGTCCGCAATGCCGCGTCCTGCACCGCGTCGCGCGCGCGGTCCAGCTGTATGGCGCTGTCGGCCTGCGCGTTTGGCGCGGCCACCGTCCCGATCACACCCAGATAACGGCCCGGCGCCATGACCGCGCCAAACGGGGCGAACACGCCCTGCGCCGCCAGTAGCCGCTCCACCTCGGGCCGCAGGTGGGCGGCAAGGCGGTCAAAATCCCGCCGCGGCGTGGCCAGCCAGTCCGGCAGGTCGGTTTCGGCCCAGCCCGCATACCCATCCATGTCCCGCCTCTCCTCCCCATGCCGGTTGCCGGGCATGATGGGTGGCGGGGGGCTGGCGTGTCAATCCGGCCCGGCCGTGCGCGGCCTCCCGGCCTGAAACGGGCCCGCGCCGATGGGGTGGTCGTGGCGCGTCAGTGCCCCATGAACAGCCGGCTGCCCAGTGTGAAGGCACCAGCCAGCAGGACCAGCATGCTGCCAAGTGTGGCCCACAGTTGCGCGGGCTTCAGCGATGACAGGATCTGCCCGATCGTCATGTCGGCGGGATTGGCCGTGGCGGTGGCCTGTGCTGCCGCCTGCTGCTTTTGGGCCTGTTTTTCCGCAATCTTCTTTTTCCACGCATCAAACATATCGTTGAAAGACACGTTTACGAACGAATCCGTGGTGAACGGGAACGGAATGGGCAGCACGATCCAGTCATAGGGTTCCAGCAGCCCTTCCTGCCGCACGCCTTCTTCCATAACGACAAACACCGGCAGTCCCTTGCAGTACGCCATGCCGGCCTCGATCTGGTTCCACGGCGTGGTCAGCTTCACGTCCTTCAGGGCACGTTCGTTCTTGCCGCCCCGCCGTTCCGTGCCGGATTCAATATAGACCCGTTCTTCGGCAATGATCATCGCGCCGACGGATTCATTTATGGTCTGGATGATTTCCTTCAGCGGGGCTTCCGCCGCGAAGCGCGTCCGGCCCACGGTCTGGGGTTCAAAGCCTGCATCACGAAGCTTCTGTTCAATCGCTTCGATAAATTTTTCCTGGGCCTCGGTTGATGGGGAACCGGCGCTGACGAAAATCTTGGGCTTGTCCACTATCTCAATTCTCTTCCGCAATGAATGTCCTGATCAGATCATTCCCCTATACCGGTCACCATGTCGGGAGGGAACGGCAAAAGGCCGGACATGCCATGATTTCGCCATAATACCGTCGCCCCCCGCTCCCGGCGGGGTCAGGCGGCGTGGGTATGCCCGTCCGGCCCGTGCGTGTGGTCCGGGTCGTGGGAATGGCCGTCCCCGTCATGGTCGTGGCGGTGATGCAGGTCGGGGTAATGCGGATGGCTGTGGACCAGCCGGGTGTGCACGTGGTGGTGGGTGTGCGGTTCGCCCACCGGGTCATCGGGGCCGTGTTCGTGCTGGTGGTGTTCGTCATGCACATGGCGGTGGGTATGGGCCATGACCGTGTGCTCGTGTTCATGGTCGTGGCGTTCGCTCAGATGCAGCCACAGCCCCACGGCCATGAACGCGCCCGCGACAGCCAGCCGCCCCAGGTCATGCGCGTGGAACAGCACGACCGACACCACCGCCCCGATAAACGGGGCCAGCGCGAAATACGCCCCCGTACGCGCCGCCCCCAGGTGGCGCAGCCCCAGCATGAACGCCACAAGGCTGACGCCATAGCCAAGGAAACCGATACCCCCTGCCGCCGCCACCACGGCGGCACCCGGCATGCGGGCATGCTGCAGCACAAGGGCCGCGCACAGGTTGACGCTGCCCGCCACCACGCCCTTCAGCATGGCGATGCGCACCGGGTCGGCAGCCGACAGCCTGCCGCTGAGGTTGTTGTCAATGCCCCAGCACACGCATGCCGCGATGATGTAAAGCGCCCCGGGCGCAACCGCCGCGTGCCCCTGCCATGACAGCACGCCCGCCCCCAGCACGATGCACGCGGCACCCACAAGCAGCCTGCGGTCCACGTTTTCGCGAAACACCACCCATGCGATCAGCAGGGTGGCGATGCTTTCCATATTCAGCAGCAGCGACGCGCTGGCCGCGTCGCTGCGCGCAAGGCCGGCCATAAGCAGCAGCGGCCCCGCCACCCCGCTCGTGGCAATCACACCCAGCAGGCACGGCAGGTCGGCGCGCGTCAGTGGTGCCTCGTCATGACTGGGCAGCCGCAATGCCGCACGCGCCCCCAGCACCACCGCCAGCCCCAGGCCGGAGCCAAGATACAGCAGCCCCGCCGCCATCTGTGCCGACATATCCCCCAGCAGCAGCTTGGCAAATGGCGTGCTGGCCCCGAACAGCACGGCAGACAGCAGGGCAAGGACAAGACCGGTTCTGTTCATTCCCTCCCCATACCACATCACCGGCCTGTATCACGACCTTTAGCCAACAGCCCCGGACAGGCGCCGCGTTTTGCCAGCACAGGCGGCAGCCTGCGAGGTATCCGGAAAAAAGCATGACCGGCCACATCCGTCAGGGTCATGCTGTTCCGTTACCGGACGGAAACGGCACGCGGCACGCCCGTTCGTCACCACCGTTCATGCAGGATATCCAGCGCCATGTGCAGCGTGCGGATGCGCGTGCCGGGGGCTTCGTCCATGCCGCATACGTCGCACACCACCCGTGCGCGCGCGGGGGTCAGCAGCGACAGGGCGCGGTCCATGGCGCGGCGGGCGTGGACGCTGGCCTCCGTGTCCTCCATCGTGCCACCACCGCCCGCGCCGGTATGGGGGGTGTAGCGCTGCACCAGCCGCCCGCCCCGCGTGGCGCGCCGCCATATGGCCCGGAACCGCAGGCCCGCCGCGTGCTGGTCTGCCGTCAGGGCGGCATTGGCGCGGTAAAACAGCCGGTCCAGCATGCAGGTGTCGCGCGTCAGGCGCACGGCCTGCGGCCGGGTGCGCGGGGCCAGTTCCATGCGGGTGGTCTCCACACCGCGCGCGCGGGCGGCGGGACCGTCGGCCCCCATGTCGGGTTTCAGCCCCATGGCGATGTCACGCGCGGCAAGGCGCGCACGCCGGTCGGCACGCAGCAGGGCGGCCACGCGGCGGCGTTCCCCATCGGGGGTGGTACGGGGGGCATCCGGGGTACGGGGCTGCGGTACGGGCATGGCGTTTCCTGTGCGGTCTGTATGATATTTTCATACTAACCGGCACGCATGCAGGCAGCACGCCCGCGCGTGCCCCAGCGCCGCCGGGCATGGGGTACGCCGGGCATGGCCTGCGGGCCACGGCAATCCTGCCATCCCGTGCGGGCGTGCCCCTGTTCCCACCGTACCCCATGAAATGGGAAATGATATAAGGAAGGAGGGTATATAGGGGGCCGTCAGGGTTTGGGGGGTTATGGGGTACGGTGGGAACACACACCGTCATGCGCATGGGCCGGGGTCGCCTTTTCGGGCAGAGGCGGTGCCTCCCCTGCCCCCACGCGGACGGATCAGGGCGCGACCCACACCCATTGCGGATCCCCGCCAAGGCGCAGCCTGCGCCGGGTCCAGCCAAGGCTGCGCAGCAGGGTGGCCACGCGGTTCTGCGCCGCGCGGTCCTGCCGGTCGCGTGGCAGGCCAAGGGCCAGGTGCAGCACATCGGCCATGCGCACATGTGGCGCCGACCGCATGCGCAGCCACATGGTCACGGGCGTGCGCCACGGGTCGTCATGCATGCGGTCGTCCTGCGCGCGGCGGGCGGTGGCGCCCACGGCGTCATCATCCAGCCACAGGGGCACGGGGGATGTGGCCTCCATATGGTCGGCTTCCGCCCATAGCTGCGCGCGCCACGTGGCCACCCACGCCACATCGGCATGCCGGCATGCGATGGGCCAGTAGCGGCGGTTGCCCGTGGGGTCGGTCAGGTACTCGGCTTCGTTGGTGGTCCCGGCGAAAACGCACTGGCGCGGGCGGCTGACCTCGAACGCGCCATAGGTGGGGCGGTACCGGTCATGCTGGCGGCTGAAAAAGGCCTTGGCGTCGCGCAGGGTGCTGCGGCCCAGCGCCTGCAGCTCCGCCATTTCCACCCCCCATACACCCAGCAGCCCCTGTGCCGCATCCTTCTCCCCCAGGTCGCGCGGCAGGTCGTCCTTGAACCACGCCGCCCCGAACAGGGTGGACAGCAGGCGGCTCTTGCCCATGCCCTGACGCCCCTCCAGCACGGGCACGTAATCGAACTTGCACCCCGGCTGGCGCACCCGGCGCACGGCGGCGCACAGGAAACGCGTACCCACGGCACCGTGATAGGCATCGGGCGTGCAGCCCAGCGCGGAATGCAGCCATGTATCCAGCCGGGGCACGCCGTCCCACCGCAACCCGTCCAGCCATTCGCGCACGGGGTGCGTGCGGCACATCCCCGCGACGGTGCGGCACGCCTGATCAGCCACCGCGCGGCCAACCGGCAGGTCATAGGCGCGCTGCAGGTAGGCCTGCACCAGTCCCACATCCACGTCCTCCATGCCACGGGGATAGGGTCCGGGCAGGTCCGGCGCGCCGGCATAGGGCGGCGGCGGGGCACGGGTGATGATATGACGGCAGCTGAATTCGTCCCACGCCACCATTCCGCGCAGCCGCGCGTCATGCCCCAGCAGCACAAGGCAGTTGCTGAGCGACGGCACCACCCGTCCCCCCGCCCCACGGACCAGCAGGTCCATCCACGCGGTGGCAACGGGGGCGGCAGGGTGATCTTGCATGCGCAACGGGCCTTCTGGTCTGGGGGCGACGGCGGGACGGCCCACGGGACCCCGGCGGCCCGCACCATGCAGCGCCCGCCCCGAACCCGCCCGCCCGCCGCTGCCCGCGTGGGTGGCGGGCAGGATAATGCGCAGGGGTGCAGGTGGCGTGCGCAATCATTCGATGGCGCAATGCATCCCCGCGCCCTGCCCGCGGAACCCCACCAGACACATACAGGCGGCACGGAGCCGGAGCGAAAGCCACCCCGGATATTCAGTCGCGCCGCGCAGGTAGCCCGCAGCGCGCGTGCAGTCGGTCACATGCCGGCCTGCACCACGGGCCATCATCCGACCGGACATGGACCAATGACACGCGCACCGCCGCATGGAGGGAGAGGCCACGCCCCCGATGGCCAGCTACGTCAGGCAGGAACCCGCCACGACGTGCGGGACGGCTGGTCATATGCCGGACCCGCACTACGGTCAGCCATCCGAACGGGTATTGACCAGCGACGGGTGCAACGTAGCGTGTGACCTGACCGGCCCATGCCTCCACCGATCTCCGGCAGCGTCGAGAAAAATCGGCCACACGGTACGGGACGACCGCTCATGTAACGGACCCGCGCCAGAGCCAGCCACCTGAACATGTACGGGACAATAGACGCAGCGCCACATGGGGCAGGAACGGGGGGCCATGCCTCCCCGGCGATGTCCGGCATGCTGGAATGAACCGGCCACGGCGTGTGGAATGGCTGGTCACGTGCCGGACCAGTACCACAGCCAGTTACCCGGATCGGGGCGGCCACATACTGCCACCCCACGGGACCGGGCGTATGTCGCCCCATGCCGGGCGCCGGGCCGTGAACCGTAACGGATGGTATGTCCGGTAAACAACGCGCCGCACTGCCTGCCGCGCGGGGGCGGGACAGGCGGTGCGGCGCGATGATCCGCCCTGCATGCAGCATGGCGGCATGTGACCCGGTCAGTATCCGTGCAGATGCTGAACGGTCCGGACGGGGCGTGTTACCCTGCGTTGCCTTCCGGGATCGGGCATGGCGAACGGCGTGGCCGGTCATCCTGCGCCAGAGAGAGGATCCGGTTATTCAGCGCATCCACTTCCGCCAGCAGGGCGTAAATCACATCAACAGCAAATTTGTTGTTCTTGGTACATACATCGATCGCCAGTCGGATGGCGGACGGATCAAGACATTCGCCCCTGTTCAAATGGAAAGGCGTATGTCCGTTCGGGAATACTTGCTGCAGGACCATCTTCAGGCTCCTTTTACCAGATCATTAACTTTCCATACCCACCAACGATCTTCCGGAAATGGATATGAAATTACAAGTAAAAAAAGCGCGTATAATGATGTTATATAGAGTTATATGAAACGGATATGTCGGTAACCATTCATAAATATTCATTTCAGGTGCAGTTTATGGAAAGGACTATATTCCTTCTATTCTTTTCACAACCACGATCCTGCCTGTCAACGGGCGCAAAATGGGCCCGTCTGTGGCCCGGATGACACAGTGAGCGATGTGGATAACCCGATCCGGGACATACGCGCCGACCCGACTATTACGCATGCGGACCGCCCTGATGGCTGCCGCACGGAAACGGCCGCAGCCCGTGCAGGGCCGATTCCCGGCACCCATCATGGTTGCGTTCACAGGTTTCACGAATGGAAATGGGGCAGGCACCGGATGACACGCCCTCCGCATGACGGGCGGGCATGTGTGACCCCTACCATGTCAAGGTAGTGCCCTACCGGTCGGGCGTGGGTTGCGCAGCCCCGCGTTCAGGCCCGAGCGGATGGTGGCGCGGGCTTCGGGCATGGGTATATGCCGACGCTGTGCGGCATGTAACAGCGTATCGCGGGCCTGCGTAAGATCCATCATCCCTGCCCCGCACCACCGGCCCAGCGTATAGGCACGCGCGTTGAGCGTGGTGTTGGCCATGCCCGGCGGCGCGTCGCATACGGCATGCAGCGCGCGCATCAGCACGCCGGGCGCGCGGTCGGCCACCATGCGGGGCGCGGGCGTGACGGCAGGGTCCGGCGCGGGGGCCAGCAGCCGGGCCAGCCAGCGCGGAATGGGTGGCGGCGGAACCTCCCACGGGGGGACGCGCCATGTATAGGCCCCGCCCGTAGCCGGGTGCGTGCCCGGCGGGATGGTCACCGCCTGCCGCCCCCGGTGCGGGTCCAGTCCCGGCGCGGGATATCCCGCCTGCCCGCGCAGGGGCTCGCCATCATGGCGGAAGAACAGGACCGCGCCACCCGACCCGCCGGTGCGCGTCATGGGACGTGGCGGCAGCGGGCCATGGCGGCGCACAAGGGCGGACAGGGCCGCCACCCCATCGGCCGCATGCGTGCCGGGGCGGTCAACATCCAGCGCGAACAGGCCGGACGGCCCGCACACCACCCGCCACCCACAACCGGGCCAGCGCGCGGCCCAGCGTGCGAGGGTGTCGGGACAGGTGGTGGCGTGGTCCACCGCACCGCGAAAACATGCGGCCCGCGATCCCGCCCGCACCGGCAGGACATGCCAGCCCATGCGGGCCACGCGCAGCAAATCGGGCGGAATGGTGTGCATGCGCGGGTTGTATGGGACATATCCCAGTACGTCAAGCAGAAATGGGATATATCCCCTCTACACAGGCCCACCGGATTATGGGACAGTTCCCATTATGGAGACACGATCCCCCGCCGCCGCCGAGATCGAGCGCCGCATGGCGCTGCTGAACCTCAATAAAAAGCGCCTTGCCGAACTGGCGGGCCTGAACGAAACCTACGTGCATGACATCCTGCGTGGCAAGTCACGCAACCCCGGTGGCGACCGGCTGGAAAAAGTGGCCGCCGTGCTGGGCTGCACCGCCAGCGACCTGCTGCGCGGGGGGGCTGCGGGCGGGTCGGGCACGGCGGCGCTGCGGCTGAAGGCGCTGCGGGAACGCGCGGGCTATACCGTGCGCGGGCTGGCGCGCGACCTGGGGCTGGGGGAAAAGTTTTCCAGCTACGCCTTTTATGAAAACAAGCTGAAGAAGGATTACATCCCGGTTGAGCTGGTGCGCAAGCTGGTGCCGCTGCTGACCGACCGGGGCGATCCCCCCATTGCCGCCAGCGAGGTCTGGGCCCTGTGCGGTATCGTGCCGGGGGCGACCGACCTGAACGAAAGCATCCGCCGCGCCGAACGCGCCGCCATGCCCATGCAGGCCGATGACGGGGCGATCACGGTACATGAATACGACATCTCCCCGCAGGCCGGCGCCGGCGCGATCGTGGATCATACCGCCTGTGGCGATGGGGAAGGCCACCCCACGCTGGAATCCTGGCGCATTCCGCGCGACTTCATCCGCAACTACCTGCCGGACACGGCGGGCCTTGCGATCATCCGGGTTGCGGGCAATTCGATGGAGCCGGAATTCGCCGCGGGCGACCGGGTTCTGGTCGATACCGGCCACCGCGTCCCCTCGCCCGACGGGGTGTACGTGCTGTGGAACGGCATGGGCGTGGTGATCAAGCAGCTGATGCTGGTGCCCAATTCCCGCCCGCCGCGCATCCGTATCATAAGCGTCAACCCCACCTATCCCGTGGATGAGGTCGATGCATCCGACCTGGTGATCAACGGCCGGGTGGTGGGCAAGTGGGTGTGGAAATAGGCACACCCACCCCGGACGTGGCGGACAGCATGCCGGTTTACAGACAGCGGCGGAAAACACCGACATGCCGAAAAAACCGGCATCCCTTACCATTCCGCAGGCGGTCTGAACGGATATATCCGGCAATCATACGGACGTGTCCGGGCGGGCCTGAGGCTTCGGAAGGCGTTGCCTGTGTGGAAAAAGGTGACGCGCGACAGCTTTTCCTGTTTCTGGCAACACCTTGAACATGTGCGGATGCCGCATCTGGTGGCTCATGCGTAAAATGGAATGCATCCCCCATGCACCAGCCAGAATGGAACAGCGCACGGTCCGGCCCCATGCCCGCTGCCCATGCCGGACCGGCGCCATCGTCCCGCCTGCCCTTTCCCCCGTCCCCTGCCCTACTGACGCCGCATTCGCGCATTAGGCACGCATCCGTTCCCCGCCGCCCGGATGCGTCATGCCTGCTGCCCCCACACCACGCCACAACCCCACGCCCCCATGGGCGTTAGCCCGGTCATGACAGACATGATCCCCCGCCCCGTCCGCCTGCCCGCCATGGCCGTGCTTGGCATGGCCCTTCTGGCCCCCCATTCCGCCCGGGCCGAAAGCCAGCACCTGACCCTGACCCCCGCCAACACCACCGTGCTGCTGCATGCCGACAGCGTGGTGGGCGCGATGGAGGGGCAGTTCGCCAAGGTGTCCGGCACGCTGGACTACGACCTGTCGCGCCAGACCTGCCATGTGGACCTGACCATGGACGCCACCAGCGTGCACATGGACACCATAGTCGAACGCAAGGCCGCGAAATCGGGCAACATGCTGGACAGCGACCGGTTCCCCACCACGCATTATGTGGGCGACTGCAGCCCCCGCGTGGTGAAGGGGCAGGTCCTCTCCCGCATGGTTGGCCGCCTGACCATGCGCGGGCAGACCCACCCCATGACATTTGACACGCAGATGGTCTTTACCGGCAACACCCTGACCATGCTGGACAGCACCGGCACGTTCGATGGCCGCCAGTGGGGCATGTCCACCATGCTGCATACCGTAAAACCCCGCATGCGCACCGAAACGCGCATCACCCTGCCCGCCACCCCGGCCGCCCACGGCTGACATTTACCCCACAGGAAGCGCGCCCCATGACCGACCAGACGACTACCCCCCGGACGATTGACGAAATCACCAGCTACCACGCCCATGTCTATTTCGATGGCGCAGCCACCCGCGACACGGCCGCCCGCCTGCGTGACCAGATTGCCGACCGCTTTGCCGTCCGTCTGGGCCGGTGGCACGATGTAGCGGTCGGCCCGCATGTGGCCCCGATGTACCAGGTGGCGTTCGGCACGAACCTGTTCGCGACGCTGGTGCCTTGGCTCATGCTGAACCATGCCGGACTGAGCATCCTGATCCACCCCGGCACCACCAACCCGCGCCGCGACCACATGCGCGACAGCATGTGGATCGGCCGCCCCCGCGCCCTGCTGTCCGACCGGCTGCCCGAACATACGTTCGAACCCGACGGCGTGGGCGAAATCAACACCCACCCCGATGGCAGCGCCATGGTGTAACCCGCCCGGACATGCCGCAGGCCACCGCCACCCCGCGGCGCATTCACGCCCCGCATGCCAGCGCCCCACGCATGCCTGCATGATGGCAGGACTGTTTATCTTTTCGTGTTTCCATAGTACCTGATCGTTTTTTGTGGGAATACAATGGCAGGCGAACACCACGGTCAGGACCCGTCCTTTCTCCGCTTCCTTGAATGGGCGTATCAGGCGTCTGTCCATGGCGTGGGTAGAACCGGCACGGCGCAGGACATGGCGCGCACCTACCTTGCGCGCCACGGTAATGACCCCCACCGCGCCGCGCGCGCCCTGATCCGCTGGCAGAACACCAAGGCCGCGACGGCGGGGTTCATAAGCGGCCTGGGCGGCCTTGCCACGCTGCCCGTCGCCCTGCCCGCCAATGTCGCGGGCGTGCTGTATGTGCAGGTGCGCATGATTACCGCCATCGCCGCCATGGGCGGCCACGATATCCATGACCCGGCGGTAAAGGCGGCCTGTCTGGCCTGCCTGTCGGAAGTGGGGATGGAGGAAGTGGCCAAGAACATCGGCCTGTCCCTTGCCGGGTCCACCGTCGTGAACAACCTTGGCAACCGCATGGCGGCCGAGGCCAAGAAACACCTTGCCCGCCACGCCCTGCACGCGGTTGCCGCACGTGGGCTGGCGCACACCGCCGCCATCGTGCCCGTCCTGGGCGGCGTGATTGGCGGCACGTTTGACGGCCTGAAAACCAACCGCATCGGCCGTGCAGCCATCCGCAGTTTCATTGTAAAACATATGGCCTCGCTCAGTTGATGACTATAAAGAGCAAGCGTTTTACGATTCTACGATACGTTATTTTTAAATAAATCCCGAAGTGTATAAAACTTATTTATTTAAAAATTTTATATTTCAGTATTTATTAATAAATATTGTTGTATTGTATTTTTAAATTTATTTTTTACCATGAACGGCATGTAACAACAAGGATCATGAAATGCTAGAAGTATTGGCACGGAACTATAGAGGTTTTAAAGATATACGGGAGAGAATAAACAAAGTTATTTTCTTAGTTGGAGACAACTCTTCAGGAAAAAGTTCATTCTCGTACTTGGTAAATTATATAATAAACTCTGAGTTGCGGTTTAATCCGCACTTAGATACAATGTCACATTCAGAAGAATATGATTTTTTCTCTCCTTTTTTTGATTACAACGATGTTACAATCGGCTTTAAGTTGTGCAAAGGAGAAGACATATACTTTAAATTTATTACTATTAAAAAGCCTAGAATATACGAAAAGCCTAAAATTTCAAAAGCTACATTTATACACAATAAAGATGCTTATGTATTAAAAAATGTCTCAGGGCATGCGAATATAAAATATTTAAAAAATAAAGAAAAAATAGAAAATATTGACGACGCTTATATAATACATGATTTAAATTCTGGATTTAAGAAAACGTCCGTAAAACTTGGTGGAATGAATGTAAATGACAACAACATAGTAGTCGAATCTTTATTTGATTTGGATTCAAAAAAAGATTATGCTAAAAAATTTATTATTTCGTTTGGTAGCACCATATTAGATAACTTTAGATTAATATCTCCTCTTCGAGCAAATCCATCTGTTTATTATGAATATAATTCCCGAATAGAAAAGACAGGAGAACATTTTGCTTCAATGATGTATAGAATGTTCAACAATCCAAGGACAAAAAAAGAGGGAAGATTTATAATAAATAAGTTTGGAAAGGAAAGTGGTCTTTTTGAAGATGTTAATGTTGAAAGAATGTCTAAGAATGTAGAAGACTCGCCCATAGTACTTTCTGTTGAAAGGAATGGGAATAATTTTATGTTACCTCAACTTGGGTTTGGGGTATCCCAGTCTCTGCCAATTATAACTGAATGCGCCCTATCTATTGTCTTAAAAAGATCCAATATGAGTTTTGGCATACAACAACCAGAACTGCATCTCCATCCTAAAGCTCAAGCTGCATTTGGGGATTTCATATTTTATTGTGCTTCAAAAGATCTTGGGATGATAATAGAGACGCACAGTGACTTTATAATAGATCGATTTAAAATTGCTCTACGCGATTCCGAAAAAAAAGTAGAATCTCGGATACTGTTTTTTCAATCGACAGAAAAAGAAAATAAAATACATAATATTGAAATATCTGAAGATGGTTGTCTAGGAACTTATCCTGATGCGTATAGAGATTTCTTTATAAAAGAATATATAAAGACGATATGAGGTATTTTTATGTCGAAAATAATAATAGACACGTGTGCATTTTCCTTACCTTGGATGGGGAATGTAAAAAAAGATATTTTGTCACAAACAAACAAAAAAGTATTTGTATGCTTTTCTGAAACAGAAAAATGGAAAAAAGAATTCACAGAGGAATATATGAAATTTTTAAAAATTGCACAAATGGCACAAGTTTTAATTAAAATAGACTCAAAAAAAATAGAACAGATAGAGAAGGAGTTAATTAAAGAACCATTTTGGGGAGAGTGTGATGCTTGCGATGATGAGCACATATTTTCCGTATGTTTAGAATGTGATATAAACTTTATATTTAGTACTGATCAGAGAATGTGCAGATGTCGAAATATTTCGAGGCAAGACAATAAACTGAAGCATATAGGAAAATATAGCGTAAACTTTAAAATGATTAAAACAGAACAACAATATGGAAAGCAAAAAAGTATCATTTTTAGATAAAAATATTAACGGATCTGACATGGCTATGCCAATAAAAGCTTAATATGTCATACGAAAACACATCGCCTCAGGCGACTAGAAAGGTCGCCGTTTTCGGACTCCTTAAAACGTGGTAGCCATATTCATACAGTGATGATTCCCGCCCGATGCAGGAAGCCGGACGCTTATGTTGGCTATCCGAAATAAAAAACGAGCAGGTTCAATGCTTTGTTCAAATACATGCATGGTATGCTTGCCAGACGCTCGACTTCTCCAATTTTTGTCATGAAAAGGTCAAATACCCCAAATAATTCAGCGAAGGATGAAACCATATGCATCAAGAATTTCTGGAGACAAGCGAAGCGACATTTGCAGCCATACGCAGCCATACAATGGAATACCTTGGCAGGACTTTTATCTCTTCATTACGGAATATAGATGGCATTTTAATTACCTCAACCACCGCTCGCTCAGTGGGCTAACATCCCGATCGGAGTTCTCACTTAATCTCCTTCAATCAATGCCAACCCTTTAATTTATATTATTGACCATTCATTCAAGATTCCATCTGGAGATGCAGACAAGCCCGCCCGCCTGCATCCCCGCATTACGATGACAATCAGTCCCCCGCCGCCCCCATGGTGGGGTAGTCGATATAGCCTTCCGGCCCGTGGGTGTAGAAGGTGGACGGGTCGGGCGGCGTCAGGTCCACACCCGCGCGCAGGCGTTCGGGCAGGTCGGGGTTGGAGATAAAGGCCTGACCGAAGGCCACGGCGTCGGCGCGTCCGTCCTCGACGGCCTTTTCGGCGCTGGCCGCGGTAAACTTTTCATTGGCGATATACACGCCGCCAAACTGTTTTTTCAGCTGCGGGCCAAGGCTGTCCGGTCCCTCGGCCTCACGCGCGCACAGGAACGCGATCTTCCGCCGCCCCAGTTCGGTCGCGACATAACCGAATGTCGCGGCGGGGCTGGAATCCCCCATGTCATGCAGGTCGCACCGGGGCGAGATATGCACCCCCACCCGGCCCCGGCCCCATACGCCTGTGGCGGCGTCCGTGACCTCCAGCAGCAGTCGGGCGCGGTTTTCGATCGACCCGCCATACCGGTCGGTGCGGTGGTTGGTGGAATCCTGCAGGAACTGGTCCAGCAGGTAGCCGTTGGCGCCGTGGATTTCCACCCCGTCGAACCCGGCCACCTTCGCCAGTTCCGCGCCACGGCGGAAGGCGTCGATTATGCCCGGAATTTCGTCCGTGCGCAGGGCGCGGGGGGTGACATAATCACGCTTGGGCCGCAGCAGGCTGACATGCCCCTTCGCCGCGATCGCGCTGGGGGCGACCGGGGCCTCCCCATTCAGGAAATACGGGTCCGAAATCCGGCCCACGTGCCATAGCTGCAGGAAAATCCGCCCGCCTGCGGCATGCACGGCATCGGTAACCGTCTTCCACCCCTGTGCCTGCGCATCCGTCCAGATGCCGGGCACGCCTTCATACCCGATCCCCTGTGGCGTGACCGGCGTCGCTTCCGACAGGATCAGCCCCGCCAGCGCGCGCTGGGCATAGTATTCGGCCATCATGTCGGTGGGAACGTGCCCGGCACCGGCGCGCAGGCGCGTCAGCGGCGCCATGACAATACGGTTGGGCAGCGTCAGGTCGCCTGCCGTCAGCGGCGTGAACAGGGTTGGCATGATACGTCTCCACGGTTCTCGTTTCGGGCGATGATGGGCGGATCACCGCCCGCCCGCAACCCCCCCCGCCCGTGGGGTCGGCCCTACAGCCCCTGATGGGTGCGTACGGCCGATGCCGACAGGGTATGGTGCCAGACGACATCGTTATTGAAAATAATGGTCAGGCTTTTGCGCATTCCGCGCGAACCACTTGAAAACACGCCATAATACGGGATGAAATTCGTGCCGTTGGGGCGCGTGGTCATGAAATCGTATTGCCAGATCTCATGTCCGCCATCAGTAAAACTTATTACCATCGGGTCGCCAAACAGGGTGCGGACCTGCTGTTTCGTGGTCTGGTCGTCATGGATTTTCTGGTCGATGGTTTCGGCAGTTTCGCGCCGGATGGACGTATTGCCCGTCGATGCGCAGCCCGCAACCGCAAGGGCCGCGCCAAGACACGCCGCAATGGACATCCGTTTCATCAGTACTGCTCCGCTTTCCATGTCGGGGCCATGTTACGGGACGGGCGATATATTTCAATGCATGTCAGCGCGACCCGGCCCTTCCGGCGGAGGCAGGTCCGCACGGATGGCGGCGGAATAGCCGGGGTCGATCACCGCATCGCGCGCGCGGTGGATGCGGCTTGCGTCATGCACGGCGGCAAAACCGGGATAGCGGCTGCGGTCATACGGACCAAGCAGGTCCATGTCGTACGCCATGGCCGCCGTATGCCCGCTGAGGATCACGCGCCAGTCGAACCGGTAACGCAGCCGCGCCCCCGCGCGGGCCAGGATGCCGGTGGTGCAGTTATCGGTCAGGGTATTGTACCACACGGGGCGGTAGATGATGTCATGGATCGCCCCAACGTAGCTGAGGAACAGACGTTCGCGGACTTCGGGCGCAATGTCCAGGCGGTACAGGTACACCCGTTCGCGCCGGATGTCGGTGCGCACGCCAATCAGGTCGCGTTCATCGGCGGTGACATAGAACAGTTCGTAATGGTGAAAGAACCCGGCAATGGTGGAATAGGGAAAGCGGGCCTGGCGCCGTGTCTCGATGGAAACCGCAAGGTGCTGCCCGTCGGAAAACCCGAAGCTGAGGAACACATGCGCGATCGCCTCCCCCGCCCAGTAGGAGGTCACCATGTCCACGCTGTCCAGCCGCGTCAGGTCATACGTCGCGTCGTACCATGCCGGGGTATAATCGGTTTCGGTGCGGTGATAGCGGAAATTGCGCACGTTATGGACATGCACCACGTCCCCCACCCGCCATGCATCGGCCGGGACGGCATATTCCCCCGCCCAGATCCGGTCATTGCGCGGCGGGTCGGTCACGTACCATACCGCCAGCGCCGTGACCGCCACGATCCGCACCGGGCATGACAGCGCCGCAGGCCGCAGCCAGCGCGCGCCGACCATGATGGCGGGAAAGGCTGCCGACAGCCCCAGCCGCAGCGCATCGGGCAGGATGGTGGAATAATAAAGCGCCCCCACCCCCAGCAGCAGGCCCAGCCCCTGCACCGCGCGCAGGCCCCACCGCGCCACCCGGCGCGGCCATGTGCGCGGCCTGCGGGGCGGGTGGCCCGCCGTCCCGCCGGGTGCCGGGTCCACCCCGCGCCGGTCCGTCATGACCGCCCGGCCCGCCGTGCCGCGTGGCCCGACGCCACCCGTGCCGTGCCCGGCTGCATGTCCCGTGGCGGGTTCTGGGCCAGTTGCAGCAGCAGGATGCGCTGCACCTCGGCAATGGTGGCGGGATTGGACTGGGTGGAATGTTCGGAATTGCGCACCACCAGTTCGGACTGCACGCCGGGTATGTGCGCGCTTTCATACGACACTACCCCGTCATCGGCATGGCTCAGGTCGCGCGGGTTGCCACAGACGGGAATGATGGAGTGGGTCTGCACGTCGGGGTCGATGGGAATGGTGGGCAGCGTGCGCATGAACGCGCTGTGGGGCGACATGGCATATACACTGCCCAGCCGCAGCACGCGGTTGTTCAGGTGCGTGCTGTCCCCCGCCCCGGTCACGATGTCTCGCGCGGTTTCGGTCACGCGCACCGGCAGGCTGACCATGCTGCCCACGAAACGCGCAATGGACATGGCCGCAAGGTAGCTGCCGTGCTGCGGGGTGGAAATGAACACCACGCGCTGGATTTCGGGCATGGGGGTGGGGAACATCGTCTCGCGCACCAGTTCGCGCGTGCTGTCGTTCAGGTGGAAGGACGACAGCGGCCGCCCCGCCGTGCCGTCCCACAGCCGGTCACCGGGGTTGATGACCAGCATGCGCGCCAGCAGCCCGCCCTGGCTGTGGCCCACCAGCGTGATATGCCCCAGCGCCGGGTCCGCCTTCACCCCGCCCAGACTGTCCACCGCCTGCGTGATCGCATGCCGCAGCTGCCATGCCGAATACGGGATGGGGTTGGATGTGGCGTAGGAGAAGAACCAGAAATCGAAATGGTCGCGGATGCGCCGGTCTTCCAGCAGGTCATTGACCATGATGGCCCAGCGGTACGGGCTGGACGCCGTGCCGTGTATGAATACCACCGGCATGTTGCCATGGTGGTGCGGCGTCATGGCGATCAGGCGCGGACGGGTGCCGTCATAGGTCGTGCCGTCAAAGAAACCGCGATATTCCTTGGTCCACAGCGCGGTGTCCACCAGGCTGAGCGCGCGCGCGGCGGTCTGGTCATATTCGGCGGGCACGCGGGCATGGCCGATGGGGGTGTCCGGGCTTTCGTCCATCACGCGCAGGACCAGCCGCCCGGTCAGGTGGTCACCCAGCACCTGCGTACGCGGGCTGTCGATTTCCAGCAGCAGGCTGGCGGGCACGCGCAGCCTGTCCGACACGCTGAAGCTGCCGTCATCGGGGGTTGCGGGGCCACCATCAGCCGTCCCGGTGGGGTCGCCGCTGGCCGGTCCCCCGCTGCCCTGTGGCGCGGGCGGCGTGGGCACGGCACGCAGGGCGTCATCATGCGCCGGACCGGTCAGGTCGGCCACGGCAGATGGCTGGGTCAGGTGCTTGGCTTCATGCGGGGTATCGGGGGCGGCCGGGGCCGGATGGCCCGCTGCCGGGTCGGGACGGGCCAGTGCGGTCAGCGGCTCACCCAGACCGGGGGTGCGGTAGATATTGGGTATGCCACCCACCCCCAGCGTGGCCGTGGGCTGCAGGCGTTCAAGCAGCCGCCCGTGCCAGCGCAGCTGCGCAGGGTCGGCATCCAGCACGATATCGCCCCATGGCAGGGCGCGCGTCTGCGCCGTGACGGACACGGGGGCGGGAAAGGCCGCACTCAGCCCGAGGTTATACAGGTCGCATGCCTGCCGGAAGCGTTCATCATACGGGCTGGGGCCACCGGCCCGGCCGGGCTGAAGGAAGGCATAGGCATAGACCGCGGCAGCAAGGAAATCCTGCGCATGGTGGTGGCGCAGGCCCTGCCGGTAACTGAGTTCCGCCAGCGCGAACAGCACATCGGCCTCGTCATCACGCCCCTTTGCCTGCGTGCGCAGGGTGGCGATGGCGCGGTCGGGGTTGTCGCGCCATGCGGGCAGCAGCCCGTGGCGGCGCAGCACCACCATGGTCGGATCGCCCGGCCTGCCGCCCTGCAGCGCGGTGCGCGTGGTGTCACGGTAGCTGTGCACCAGCGATACATGCCGCACCGTAACCGGCCCCGCGCACCCCGCCAGCATGACAAGCGCCAGCATGCCGGCCCCCCGCGTGGCATGGCGCCGGGACGGGCCGGGACGGCGTGCGGGCGCATGGCGGCAGCCCGGATGGGTTCGTGTCATGACAGCAGGTTAAGCACCAGTCCGTCCCCCGCGCAATGCGCTGGCACCAACTGCGGCCACGGGCAGAAGGCCGGTTCCGGGCAGCGGGCACCGGGCCAGCCGGGCTGACCGGACCCGACGTGGCCGATAATGGCTTCGGGACCACGCGGCATCGTGACATCGAACGCGCGCAGGCCCGGTACATCCGGTTTCCGGATGCCCCCTGTCGGCATGACTGTCGGGCCGACATCGGTCATCCTGCGCCCGGTGGGCCCGGTGCGGCCTGCCGGTACATGATGTCCGCCGGGTCGATTTCAGTGACCATGGGGAACCACGCCCGCGCCGCGCCATGCGGCAGGGGACGGGGCATGCGCCCTTTCCCCCCGCACCGGACAGTCAGCAGCCGGTATCGCGGTTTATGTTCCCCCGCGTCGCGTCATCCACGATCCGGCGGATGGCTTTCGTCAGGTCGGAACATTCGGTGTATGTCCGCCCGTAGGACAGGTTGAAATCATAATTGAAGCCGGGCGGGTTGCGGCCCGCATTGTGCTGCGTGATGGTTTCCAGCTTGTCGAACGCCTTCGCCAGCCGGGCTTCGGGGGTTGTAGCGTTTTCGTATTCATCCCACAGCGCAAGGAATTCGGCCCGCAGGGCGGGTGGCAGGGGGCGCATGATCGTGTCGAGATCCGCGCGTTCGCGGGCCGACTTGTCCCCTGCCGCGTCCTGCGCAATGGCGGGGATGTCACCGTTCAGGGCCTCGCCCAGATCATGGATGATGCATATCCTGAGCAGTTTCAGCAGGTCGATGCCCTCCATCCGGTCCGCAAAGCACAGGACCATGAGGCATAGCGACCATGAATGTT
This sequence comes from Komagataeibacter oboediens, assembly GCF_018491655.1. NCBI lineage: Bacteria > Pseudomonadati > Pseudomonadota > Alphaproteobacteria > Acetobacterales > Acetobacteraceae > Komagataeibacter > Komagataeibacter oboediens. The sequence continues at coordinate 30,092 of NZ_JABLUU010000008.1, forward strand.
CCGCCGTGCTTTCGGGCCGTCCCTCCCATGTGAAGGATGATCGCAGGACATCCTTCAGGCGGGCTGCGTCCTTCAGGAAGGTCAGGCGGTCGCTGATCTGCGCCGCCGTCAGGCTGTGGTTGTGGTCTTTCATGCAGGTCGGACCCATGTGTCAGGCGCGTCCACCGCCGGGCATGCCGGGGCGCGCAGGGAAAGGAAAATACGGTTTCGCATCACCTGCAACCCTATCACCGCCTGCCCGTGCGTAAATCGCCTTCATGTGTCCACATGGCCCGCGTCACCCCGGCGGGGTGATGGACGGGCGATCCACACAGGGCACGGGGCGGACGCCCCGCCGGAAACCGGCCCTTTCCCAATCGGTTGCAACGCATCGGGCGGGCGCGGCGTTAAGGGCCGGCCTGATGCGGGCGGGCGGCGCGGGGCAACGCCACCAGGCGCCTGCGGTATCAGGCCGGCCCTTCCATTGCCTTGCGGATGCAGATCATGCCGAAACCTGTCCTTGTTGTTGGCGCGGGGCCTGTGGGCCTGACCATGGCGGCGGAACTTGCCCGCCATGGCGTGCCGGTGCGGCTGGTGGACAGGCTGCCTGCGCGCGATGGGCAGTCGCGGGCGCTGGCCATCTGGGCGCGCACGCTTGAACTGCTGGACATCGCGGGCTGCGCCGACGCCTTCATGGCCGCCGGGCTGCGTGCCCGGACGCTGGACATCCATGCGGGGCGCACGGTGCTTGCCCGCATTGCGTTCGGTGCCATTGCCTCGCCGTTCGCCTGCCTGCTGATGCTGGCGCAGCCGGATACCGAACGCCTGCTGGAAGATCACCTGCGCACGCTGGGGGGGCACATTGAACGTGGCGTGGAACTGACGGATTTCGTGGATACGGGCACGGGCGTCACCTGCACCCTGCGCCACGACAGCGGTGAGGTCGAGACGATGGACGCCGCCTGGCTGATCGGCTGCGACGGCGCGCATTCCCTTGTCCGCCGAACGCTGGGGCTGGCATTCACGGGTGCCACGCTGCCCACGCGCTTCATCCTGGCCGATGCGCATGTCACGGGCCTGCCCACGGCGCCCGACGCGCTGGCCATGTTCTGGCACCCCGACGGGGCGGCCATGTTCTTTCCGGTACCGGGCGGGCGGTACCGCATCATTGCCGATGTCGGGCCGGCGTCGGTGCATGCGCCCGACCTGCGGGCGGTGCAGACGATCGTCAACCGGCGCGGGCCGGGCGGGGTTACGGTGTCCGACCCGGTATGGCTGTCGGCCTTTGGCGTGAACGAACGCCGGGTGCGCGACTACCGTGCGGGGCGGGTGTTCGTGGCGGGGGATGCGGCACATGTGCACAGCCCCGCAGGCGGACAGGGCATGAATACCGGCATGCAGGACGCCTTCAACCTGGCGTGGAAGCTGGCGCTGGTGGAACGGGGGCAGGCCGGGCCCGCGCTGCTGGACAGCTATGGCATCGAACGCGGCGCGGTGGCGCGGCAGGTGCTGTCGGATTCCGGGCGGGTGACCCGCATCGTCCTGCTGCGCAACCCGCTGGCCCGCCTGCTGCGCGCGCTGGTGGTGCGGGGGGTGTCGGGCCTGCCTGTCATACGCCACATGGTGGCGGCGCATCTGTCGGAAATCATGGTGGCGTATCCCGGCAGCCCGCTGAACATGGGGGATGCGGCGGGGCTGCGCGGTCCACGCCCGGGGCAGCGTTTCGCCCCCGCCCGTGGCCATGCCGGGGCGCATAGCCCGTGCCTGACGCTGGCGGCAACGGACCATGACGCCGCCCGCGCGCTGGTCGCCCGGCATGCGGGGCTGCTGTCGCCCCATATCCGCCCCCCGCCCGACCCGCGCGGCATGTGGCTGCTCCGGCCCGACGGGTATGTCGCGGCCACGGCGCGCGCCGACCGGCCACAGGTCATTGACCGCGCACTGGAGCGCATCCGCGCCGGTGCGCCACCGCACCGTGACAGCGGGCCCGTGGCGGGATAGGGTGCGGCATGAAGCTGTTTGTATTCTATCTTGGCGGTGCAGCACCCGGTGCCAATATCGAGGTGCATGACGTGCAGTTCGCCGTGGCGGAAAAACCCGAGGACGCATGGCCCGCCCTGGCCCGGCGATGGTACGGCACGCGGGCGTCACTGCATATCGACGCCTATGGCATCGTAAACTGGGCCGACGGGTTCGCCGTCAGCCTGACTGCGGAAAAACCGGCAGGCGGGCAGAAGCTGTATTTCGTCAATATGGGCGGCTACGCCCCCGGCGCGTTACGCGAGGAACATGAATTCACCTTCCTGGTGGCCGACAGTGCCGAGGCAGCGAAGGCAAAAGCCCGGCAGACGCTGCTGCCCGGCCTTGGCCACCGCCACCGTGACAATTTCATGGAAGTTGATGACTGCGTGCCGCTGGAACAGATCGACGGCCTGCACATCCACCTGACCCCCTGCCCCCATGGCACCCCGGTGACGGCTGCGTGGCAGGGATACCAGCGGATCTAGCCGCGCGCGGCAGCCGTCGCGCCGGACCATGACTGCCCGCATCCGTCCCTTGACCCAACGGAAGTATCCTGCACGCCCTGTGGCTGAAAGACCGCGGCTGCCGACGGACAGCATCAGAAACCACGGGCAACGCCTTCATACGGCGGACGCCATCAGCAGACAGGTCGGAAAAACCGACGCGGCCTGCAGTCATTCACCCATAAAGACGTCATAAAAGTTTCCGGGTGCCGTCTGTTCCCAAACAGCGACGGTTCAGGCGCAGGTCAGCGGGCAGTCTTGCACAGGGCTGCCGACATCAGGGCGCGTGCATCCGATGGCCGTTTCCTGCCGATAGTGCCCTTTTTTCTGGACACCTCCACCCGTCCATGCATCCATCGGGCTGATGGCAGCGTGATGAGCACCGGGGATGAGATCCATTTTTTCCGCATCCGGGTCCGGCGGCAGGGGGGTGGCGGTGCGCAACCTTGTCCTTTACCTGCTCATTGCCTTCGCGGGTGGCATCATGGTGTCATCCATCAGCCGGTTCCTTTTCCATGGTTCGCTGCTGGCCCTTGCCCACCGGGGGCTGACCGGACAGATCATGCGCGCGCTTCTGCTTCTTCTTGGGTTTGTCGCCCTGCCTACGATCGTTTTACTGAAGCTGAACAGGGAACCTTACACATATTCCGGGTGGAATACTGACGGGTGGCCCATATATGCGATCCATGGGTTCCTGTCCGGTGCGCTGCTCATGGGGGGCATCGCGATCATCATTGGCCCGCCACGGATCAGCCATATGGTTCACCAGCCCGCCACTGTCTGGCCGGATATTGTCCTGTCGCTGCTGCTGTGGAGCATACTGGCGTTGGGGGAAGAAGGCCTGAACCGGGGATATGCCTTCGTGCAGATGGCCCGCGCGCTGTCCTTCTGGCCCGCCACATTACTGGGCAGCGCGGTATTTGCAGCGGAACACCTGCCCAACCCCGGGGAAAGCCTGATGGGCGTGATCAATGCGGGACTGCTGGGATCTGTATTGTCATATGCACTCTACAGGACCGGGTCCGTGTGGTTTTCCGTATCATTCCATGCATCGTGGAATTTCTTCCAGACATCCGTATTCGGTCTTGCAAACAGCGGCAGCGCGACAGGCACGGGCCTGCTGCATGTCATCCCGACCGGCCCCCGCTGGCTGACGGGGGGAAGCACCGGCCCCGAAGCCAGCGTGCTGGTCATACCGGCCTGCCTGATCCTGACCGGACTGATCCGCGGGATAACGGCAGGCAGGCCCCACGGCCAGATGGACACGTAACGCCCCCCTTCCATGCTGCCGTGTGGTGTCCTGCATGGCGATCGCCGCCTGCTGGCGGGCCGTCACCTTATCTGAAGAAAAGGCGGCACCCGGACCCATCCGTTATTTCAAGGCAACGGGGCGTCTTCAGACCGCGTGCTGCCCGGAAGACGTGGCGCCCCCTGTGTGCCGCGCCCGCCGCGGTTCCGCAACACCGTCATTCCTGCGCCGGAAATATTGGCCGTGGCAATGTGGGCGGGGTGCCGTCGGGATATGTCAGCCATAACTGCCAGATGTCCCGTATCCGGCTTTCGGTCAGCGTCTGGCTGCATTGCAGTTCCATGCTGCCCCGGATTGTCCCGCCGGACCACGCCGCGAACATTGCCCTGCATTCCATGGCGCGGTACTGTTTCCACCGGTCCTGCGCCTGACGGAACTGCGCCAGGGCATGTCGGGGATCGGATGACTGGCGCAGACGCTGCTCCGCCGCCATGACGTAGCGATCAAGCATGGCCTCCGTCCGCTGCCCCGCTGCGCGCTGGCAGGCCTGGATTTCCGGGGTCGTCATACCCGGACACCGTGCCGCTGCGGCCGGGGCCGTGCACGGCAGGGTCATCGCCCCGGCCAGAAAAACACTCCCGGTTATCGCCTTCATCGAACAAAACCTTTCGTGACGGTCATGCCGGTCCATCCATGCCGTGGTCATGTGGCTTTTTTTCGTCCCCAGCCTGCCCGCAGGCGTGGGCTGACCGGCAGGGTGCGCCCTGTTCAGGGCATCCGGGTGGCAACCGGGCACGGCCCTGCCCGCTCAACCGGCAGTCCAGCCACGACTGGCAAATATGTTGTGATATATCCTGTATATCTCATCCTGCTTCTTCATATTGTAGTCCTGTACATCCGCAGCCCCTGCCCCCGCCGCCCGTTTTACGGTGGCGTAACGGTCCCGGTCATCCGGATGGGTGCGCAGCCAGTCGCGGAACAGGACATGCCGGGCGTGTTCGGGGCAGCCGGGGCCAAAGACGTGCAGGTTGATCCGGGGGGCATCATGGCGCAGCATCCGGTGGTGGTACCAAGTGCGCTCCCGCACCGTCAGCCTGTAGCCCAGCGCGGTCAGGTGCGGCAGATATGCATCTTCATCTTCCGGGTCGCTGACTGTCAGGTCGATATCGATCACGGGTTTCGATGGCAGGCCGGGCACCGCGGTCGATCCGACATGCGTGATCCCCCGCGCCCCCCCATGCAGGGCGGCGGCAAGGACCGCCCTGGCGGTTTCAAAACGCGCGGCCCACTCCGGCGCATGGGGCTCGATCCTGATCACCTCCGGCACGGGACGGCCGGCCACCCACGGGTTTTCGTCCGGGTCGCCTTCATCGAACGTCATGATTGCCGATGGCGCTGGCCATTGTTCCGCGCTGTTGCGCATGCACGCCTCCTCCCCATCCATTCTGCCGGGCACAGTCACCCGCGATGGCCCGCCCGCGCATCAGCAGGCGGGCGCCAGTCCGTCAGGCCATCTGGCCCAGGTCGAGATTGCGCGGCGTTTCGGGCAGTTCCTGCGGGTGTTCGTCCCCTTCCGCCAGGCCAAAGGACAGCTCCGCCGCGCGGAAACTGCCCGTGCCCGACCCGAACAGCACCCCGAAGCCGATATAGACCGCTGCCTCGGGCACCGCGATCGTAACGCTGCGCCGGGTCCACCCGGTCGTGCCCGTAATCGGTCCGGCCGCCCCCCGTTTCAGCCCGAGGTTGTCGAAGGCCAGACGTTCACCGCCATGGCCACGGGCATGGATCCACACCCGCCCGCTGCCGGTTGCGTCATTACAGCACATCCGCGCGCGGAAACTGACCGCCTTCCCGCGATACCGCGCGGCGGAAATGCGCTGCATGATGGTGACGAAGTCACCGGGCTTTATGGTTCCAATGGGCTGTAACGCCCGGCTTTCAATCAGCACGGCGGGCACACCACCGGGCCCCGCGCCAGCCAGAAGGTCATGACGGAACAGGTCGGCCCGGCCGGAGGCGAACCACCCGTCGGGCAGCCTGTCGCCCGTCGTGCCTGCATGCGGCGTGGGCGCGGGGCCGGATGGGGCGGTCTCCTGTTCATGCCGGGCGGCCAGAACATTCCAGTCGCTGTAGCCCAGCTGCCGCGCCACCAGTTCCAGCGCGGTGGCATGGCTTATGGTCAGGTGCCGCTGCGCAAGTCCGTCACGCAGGATGCGGGCCATCATTTTCGGGTTCGGGGTCTGCATACGTCTCATCTCCGTCCGCGGCGAACAGCGGGGGTATGGTCAGGGCCTGCATTCCCGACATCCATTCGCCACATCCGGACAGGTGCGTGCACGATACGGACCGACGCATTCACCAAACCGGTCCCTATGTCCCGGCGCAGGCGGCAGGCTGCGTCCTGAGCCTGCTGTCAGCCTGTCCGAAAACGCGGCGTCTGGCAAGAAAAACACGCCCCTCATGCACGCCCCGCCGCGCGGCGCTGGTCCCACCCGTGGCGGGCATGATAAGCCGGGGCGTGCACACACCCTTCACCTGCGCCAATGACCGCTACCGCACCGATACCCGCCACGGCCACCCCCATGGCGCGGGACAGGCACGCGGCAGCGTGCTGCCCGCGCCGCTGGTCACGCGGGCGGATACGGGGGACACGCTGTGGCTGGAATACGTGGCGGGGGCACAGGACATGCTGTACTGGCTGATGTGGTACGATGCCACGGGCCGCCCGCGCGTGACCTACAGCGCGGTCATGGACCACCCCAACCTGTGCATCATGCTGCGCGCGCTGGGATACGGCCACGCGCTGCCGCCTGCGTCCTGACCGCCGCGCGGCGCTGGCCTCGGCGGGCGTTTGCTGGTAGCTGATGGAACCATGTTACATCCGGATACACACGATACGGGGATCGCGCCCATGACAGATTTCCTTTCCACCGCGCGGCAGGCGGCACGTGGCATGGCGCTTGGCGCGGTTGCGCTGCTGGGCGCATGCGCGTCGGGCCACCACGCCCCGGCCCATGCATCGCGCATCGGCATGGCCAATCCGGCCTCGGTCTACTGCCAGCAGCGTGGCGGCACGCTGGAAATGCGTTCCTCGCCACAGGGGACAAGTGGCTGGTGCCACCTGCCCGATGGTACGGTGATGGAGGAATGGGCCCTGTTCCGCCGCGATCACGCCACCACCACACCATGACGCGCGGGCGGTGCGCATGACGCGGCCTGCCGCCCTGCGTGTCGGGGCCGTGGCCATGGTCGTGTGCCTGGGCGCATGCGACGATGCGCTCATGGCACGGCGCACCCCGCCACCTGCGGACTGCGCGCGCCGGGGTGGGACATGGCAGGCCAGCGATACCGGGCATACCGGGCACTGCACCCTGCCCCCCGGCGCACGGGTGGCGGGGTGGACGATTATGCCGCGCCGCCATTAAACTGTCATGCGTGCGCCCCGTTCCTTCCCTATTACTGCCCCACTGCCCGGACATGAGTGGCATATGAAATACAATGGATTTTCTTCCGTCCTGACCATCCTGCGCGGTGCGCTGCGGCACGGGACACTGATTATCGCGATCGGGGCCACCGTCGCCCTGCCCGCGGCGCAGGCCTGGGCGCGGCCATGGGGGCCAAGATGGGGCCCGCCACCGCGCCACCGTGTGTGGCGTCGCCCGCCGCCGCCGCCACCATATTATGTGCCGCCGCCCATGCGCATGGGCCGGTTCTACGGGCCGCCACCGCCGCCCCCACCGCCCATGATGCCGCCGCCGCCCGTGTGGTAGGATGCAACCTTGGCACCACCGCTTCGTTTTTCATCCACACAGAACAGGGAGGACAGAGTGCCAGCCGTGCCCATGACCCGACAGCCCCGCCCGTGGGCCATCCGCCGCCTGCTGCCCGTCATGGTGGCGCTGGCGCTGCCACTGGGCGCCTGTGCCAAGGGTAAATTCGGGGAAGATTTCTGCATTTCCTGCGCCAGTGAAAAACAGGCCGCCACCACAACGGCAGCCGGCACCGGCCCCGCCACGGGTACGCCCGCCACCGGCGCTGCGCAACGCCCGCAGGGTGCCGTCACATCCACGCAGGCCCCGTCGGGCACGCGGCACCTGTAAGGGAGAAACGGGGCCACCGGGGGACGTGCGGCGGCGAATATGGGGCATGGACCATGGGGCCAGCCCCACACCGCTGCGCCGCATTACCGGATCATGCCATCCGCCTGCGCCGACACCCGGTCACGCCAATGTGTCCATGTCGGCCCGGATCGCGGCAAACCCGTCCCCACAGCCCACGTTTGCCCCATACCACCCGCATGAATACACAGGAGGACAGACGATGCGGCAATCCGTTTTCTGCGCCCTCCCGATCACATTGGGGTTGGGAATAGGCCTGCCGGCGAAAGCATATTCCGCCACGCCCGCAACACCGCAACAGGTCGCGGCCTGCAAGGTCGATGCCCTGCGGCTGTGTCCGCTGGACATACCGGATACAAGACTGGTTGAAGCCTGCATGCATCGCCGCGTTGCCGATCTATCACCTGCATGCCGGGACACCGTGCAGGGTAAATGACGCCGTCCCGTAAACTCCGGGGGCAGGTCGTGGCACAGGCCCGGACCGCCCCGCCGACGTTCGGAGGCAGACATGAAAATCTCACGAAACCTGACCGAAAACATTTCCGACATGACGACCGCCATCGGTGATTTCCTGACTGGTGCACAGGGGGACCGTTCCGGCGCGCTGTCGGTGCTGAACGACATCCTTGGCCCCCTGCCCGCGCCGGACCAGCCCAGCATGCTGGAACACCGGGCGGAGGAAATGGGCATGCTGCCGCTGATCCGCACATGGCAGGAACGCGACAACACCTCGGTGGCGGATGAAAGCACCATCCACGCCCTGTTCCGCCCGGCGGAACTGCAACGGTTTTCCAGCCAGACCGGCCTGTCGGACCGCGCAGCGATGAATATCCTGCGCGACCTGCTGCCCTCGGCCATCCGTCATCGCGCCATCAATGCCCGCGCGGCGTGGCAGCAGCACACGGCCCATACGGATGCCACCGCCCAGAGGGCGGCTGGCGAATAACAAGCAGCCAACAAACCGGCGGTGGCGCGCAGGCCCGCCGCCTTCCTGCCCGCCCGCCATGGGGTCCCCCTCCCCCATGGCAGGCGGGCTTTTTTTTTTGGCCCCGTTTTCCGGACTGATGGCGATCCCTGACGCATCGTGAAAAACACCCTCACCAGAAACTTTTTGCTGACCTGCCGGGTGGCTGCGTGCCGCCCCCGCGAGGGGACGCGGCATCCGCCGTCCAGCCCCCGCCCATGGCGCGCATGAGGTCGATGCCGCTGACAAGGCGCCGCGTATCGAGTGTTATCAGGTCCTCGCGCGCCTGCAGTTCGGCGGTCTGGGCAATGACGACCTGCAGGTAATCCACCGCCCCTTCGCGGTACTGCACTGCGGCCAGGCTGTCGGTGCGCGTGGCGGCCACCACTCCCTCCCCCTGCCGGGACGCCGCATCGGCCAGATGGTTGAGCAGCGCAAGCTGGTCCTCCACTTCCCGCAGGGCGCTCAGGGCTGTCTGCCGGTAATCGGCCGCCGCCTGCGCGTATTGCGCATGTGTCAGGGCAAGGTTGGCGAACCGCCGCCCCCCGTCGAATATGGCCAGTGTGGCCAGCGCCGGGCCCAGCGCCCACACCCCGGTCCCGGCCGATGCCAGCATGCCGGTCGTGCTTTCCGACCCACCATTGGCCCCCAGCGTGATGTTGGGGAAAAAGGCCGCCCGCGCCACCCCGATCCGGGCATTCGCCGCCGCCATGTGCCGTTCCGCCGCCGCGACATCGGGCCGGCGTTCCAGCAGGCGCGACGGCGCGGTTACCGGAATGACCGGCACGGCTGGCAGGTCATCAACGGGTGGCAGGGAAAAGGTCGAGGGCTGTTCGCCAATCAGCACGGCAATGGCATGTTCGACCACCGCCCGGTCCGCCACCTGCTGGTCCAGTGCGGACTGCGTGGTGGCAAGCTGCGTGCGGGCGCGGCCGACATCCAGTTCATTCGCCGCCCCGCCGGTAAAGCGCGTTGTCGTCAGCGCCAGCGCCGCCCCGTACGCCGCGATCGTGCGGTGCAGCAGGGCAATGCGGGCATCAAGGCCGCGTAGCTGGAAATAGTCATCGCCCAGTTCCCCCTCCAGGCTGAGGCGGACGGCGGCAAGGTCGGCCGCACTGGCCTGCGCGCCCGCCCGCGCCGCACGGACCAGATTGCGGATGCGGCCCCATATGTCGGGTTCCCACGATACGGTGCCGCCCGTGGCCTCATCGGGGTATTCATAATACCGGCCCGTGGCGGCAAACAGTGCGCGTTCGCGCTGGGCGCTGGCGGTTGCGTCAATCTGTGGAAAGAAATCGGCCCGCGCCCGGCGCACCAGCGCGCGCGCCTGATCATACCGCGCAACGGCGCTGGCCAGTTGCGGGCTGCCATGTTCGATCCGGTCTTCCAGCCGGTTCAGGCCGTCATCACCCATGGCCGTCCACCACGCGCCGCGCGGCGTGGCATCGGCAGGGCGCGCCGGGGTCCACGGGCCGGCTTCGCGGAAGGTTGCGGGCATGTCCGGCAGTGTCGGGCGGTGGTAGCGCGGCGCAAGGTTGCAGCCACACAGCACGACCAGCATGGACACCACCACCCGGCCGCGTTCAGGCGCCATGCCCGGCCTCATGCGGGTGGACGGTGTCGCCATCGCCAATGTCGTCAGGGGGGTTGGTTATGACCCGGTCCTGTGCCGACAGGCCCGTGACCTCCAGCTCGGTCCCGAAATCGGTCACGATGGATATGGGCCGGATGCGGACATGGTCGCTTCCGTCCACCAGTGCGACACCCGTTCCCTCGCGGCGGAACAGCAGGCTGCTGGCGGGAATGCGCACCGCCGGCGGGGCCTGTGGGCCGGGACCGTCAAACCTGAAGGTCACCTGCGCATAGGCCCCGGGTTTGAGCAGGTTGGCCGCATTGTCATACACAAGCTGGACCAGCATGGTGCCCGACTGGGAATCCACCGCGTCGGCGGAATGGATCAGGCGGGCGTCAAACGGGCGGGTGCCGTAATCGGGCACCGTGAAGCGCGCGGCAAAACCGTCATGCATCCGCGCGGCATAGGCCTGCGGCACGCGCACGTACAGCCGCAGCCGGGTCACGTCCGATACGGTAAACAGCGGCTGGCTGGCTGCCGTTCCCGCCACGATCAGCGCCCCGATATCGGTGGCGCGGCTGGTCACCACCCCGGCAAAGGGGGCGATGATGCGCTTGAACCCGGACAGGGTTTCCAGACGTTCGACATCCGCCGCCGATTCATGGCGCGTGGCCTCGCTTGCCGCAAGGTTGCCCCGGCGTTCGTCCGTCTCCTGCTGCGATACGGCATTGAGGGCATTCAGCCTGTCCCATCGCCGCGACGTGATGCGCGCAAGGTCGCGCTGTGCCGTGCGCGTGCCCAGCGCCGCCCGCGCGCCCGCCAGCTGCAGGTCCACATCAGGCGTGTCGATTTCCGCCAGAAGCTGCCCCGCCGTGACCTTCTGCCCGATATCGACATACCACTGCCGCAGGTAGCCACTGGTGCGGGCATAGACCGGTGCGCTGTACCATGCCTGCAGGATGGCAGGCAGCACCAGCGTGTCCACCGCATGGCCGCCGGGGTGCACCACCGTCACGGCGGGTATCAGGGCCGCGACATTTTCACCATGCAGCCGGTGGCGGTCATGCAGGCGCGTCAGCGTGCCAGCCACCACGATGATCCCGAACACGCACGCCCCGCCCACGATGATCCAGCGCAGGCGCGGCCCTGGCCCGCCATGGACGGTGGCGGCGTGGGTATCAGCCATTGGCCCGCGCCCCGTCCGTTGCATCACCCGCCGCCCCGTCCGCGCGCGATCCGTGGATGATGGTGAAAAGCGCCGGCACGAAAAACAGCGAGGCACAGGTGGCGAACATCAGCCCGCCTATCACCGCCCGCCCCAGCGGCGCGTTCTGTTCCCCCCCTTCACCCAGCCCCAGCGCCATGGGCAGCATGCCGATCATCATGGCCAGCGCGGTCATGATGACGGGCCGCAGGCGGGTGCTGCCCGCCGCCTGTGCCGCGCGCGACGCATCGCCATGTTCGCCCATCTGGTCGCGGCAGAAACTTATGACAAGGATGGAATTGGCCGTCGCCACCCCCATGCACATGATCGCCCCCGTCAGCGCGGGCACGGACAGGGGCGTATGCGTGGCGAACAGCATCCAGCATATGCCCGCCAGCGCCGCCGGCAGGGCAAGGATGACAATGCATGGATCGATCCAGCTCTGGAAATTGATGACGATCAGCAGGTAAATCAGCACGATCGCCCCCAGCAGCCCGAACCCCATGCCCGAAAACGCCGTGGTCATGGCCTGGTACTGCCCGCGCAGCGTGACGGTGACCGTCCCGGGCCGTTCGTGGTCCAGATGGCGCAGGACAGCCAGCACGTCGGACGCGATGGCGCCAAGGTCGCGGCCATCGCCACCGGCGAACACGTCAATCAGGGGGCGGATGTTGTACTGCGCCTCCACCGGGGAGGTCGCGCCGCGCGTGATCGTGCCCAGCGCGCCCAGAACCTGCAGCTGTGGCGTCGAGACCCCCGTTACCGGCAGGCCGATGATATCCGCCAGCGAACTGATCCGGTATTCGGGCATCTGTACCGCAATGGGGTATGTGACCATGCTGTGCGGGTCCAGCCAGTACAGCGGCGCGGTCTGCACCGTGCCCGCAATCGAGGTGGCGATGGCTGTGGTCACGTCACCTTCGGTCAGGCCAAGCTGGCTGATGCGCGTGCGGTCCGCCTCGAACCGCAGTTCGGGGTAATGGCCGGGCTGCTGGATGCGGGCATCAACCAGCCCGTCAATGCGGCGGATGGCATGCAGGATCTTCTGCGCGAACTGCCGCGTCTCATCGGGGTTGATGCCCGATACCTGTATGTCGATCGGGGCGGGTGCGCCGAAATTCAGGATCTGGGTGGTGATGTCGGATGGCAGGAAGGCGAAGCTGGCCTCGGGGAACGCACGCGGCAGGTCACGGCGCAGCGCGCGGATGTAGCGTTCGGTCGGGCCGTGGTTTTCCTTCAGCGCCACAAGGATGTCGCCATCCTGCGGCCCGATCGTGCCCGATGCGTTATAGGCGGTGTTGATGGCGCTGGTGGGCAGGCCGATATTATCGGTGATGGAGTCCAGCTCGCCCGCGGGGATGCGCTGGCGGATCAGTTTTTCAATGCGCTGGAACAGGGCCGCCGTCTCCTCGATCCGCATGCCGATCGGGCCGCGCACATGCAGCGTCATGGTACCCGCATCGACCTGCGGAAAGAAGTTGCGGCCAAGGAAGGGCAGCAGCCCCATGCTGAGCACCGAAAAACACACGAACCCGATCACGAACCGCCCGCGATACGCCATCACGCTGCCCAGAAGCGCGGCGTAACGGGTGCGCAGGGCGTCGAAACGCCGCTCGAAACCATGCTGGAAACGGGTCAGGACCGTCTCGCGGTGGTTCACGTCCTCATGCGCGCGCAGCAGGAACATGGCCATGGTCGGCACCAGTGTGCGCGACAGGATGAAGGACATGACCATGGCGAACATGACCGACAGCGCCATGGGCACGAACAGGAAGCCCGCAACGCCGGGCAGGAAGAACATCGGCACGAACACGATGCAGATGCACACCAGCGACAGGAAGGCGGGGACGATGATCTCCGCCGAGCCGTCGATGATGGCCGCATGCACGTCCTGGCCCATTTCCAGATGGCGCTCGATATTCTCGATCGTGACCGTCGCCTCATCCACCAGTATGCCGACCGCCAGCGCCAGACCGCCCAGCGTCATGACATTCAGCGTCTGCCCCAGTGCCGCCAGTGCCGCGATCGCCCCCATGACCGATAACGGGATGGAGGTCGCGACAATCAGCGTGGACCGCCATGACCCCAGGAACAGCAGGATCATGAGGCTGGTCAGCCCGGCCGCGATCGCCCCTTCGCGCATGACCCCGTTGACGGCCGCGCGGACGAACAGCGACTGGTCATTGACGGGCCGGATTTTCAGCTGCTTCGGCAGGCCGCGCGTCGCATCGGGGATCATCGCCCTGATCCCCTGCACGATGGCGATGGTGGATGTCGCCCCCGATTTCAGCACCGTCAGCAGTGCCGAACGCTGTCCGTTTACATGCACCACGTTCTGTTGCGGCGTGGACCCGTCGCGCACATGGGCCACGTCACGCACCCGCACCACCGCGCCATTGACCGTGCGCACCGGCAGCATGTTCAGCAGGTCAACGGACAGGGGCGCGTTGTTCAGGCGGAAATTGTACTGGTATTCCCCGATCTTGACGAAGCCCGCGGGCGTGATCTGTGTCTGGGTGGACAGCGCGGTGCCCACGTCCTGCGCCGATACCCCGCGCGACTGCAGCTTTGCCGGGTCAAGGTCCATCTGGATCTGGCGCACCTTCCCGCCATAGGGAAACGGGATGGCCGCCCCCGGCACCGTGATCAGGCGGTTGCGCACGAAGTTGAAGCCATAGTCATACAGCTGCTGTTCGGTCATGCCCTCGCCCGACAGCGCCAGCTGGACGATGGGCACGGTGGAGGCATTGTAATTCAGGATCAGCGGCGGCGTGGTGCCGATGGGCAGCTGGCGCAGTATGGTCTGGGCAATGGCGGTGACCTGCGTGTTGGCGATGCGGATGTCGGTTCCGGGCTGGAAAAACACCTTGGTCACGCCGATGCCGGTCAGGGACAGCCCCTCGATATGCTCGATATTGTTGACCGTCGTGGTCAGCACGCGCTGGAACGGCAGTTCGATGCGCCCGGACATGTCCTGTGGCGACAGGTTGCTGTATGTCCACGCCACCGCGATGACGGGAATGCCGATTTCGGGGAAGATGTCCTCGGGCGTGCGGATGGCGCACAGCACGCCGGCCATGGCGATCAGGATGGCCATCACGACAAAGGTATAGGGACGGGCAAGCGCCAGCTGGACAATTGCATTCATGCCACCTGCCTGTTTCCTGTCGGCTACGCTGCCCTATGGTTTTCGTGGGGCCCGGCTACAGGTAACGCCCGGTCCGCTGGCCGGTTTATGGGGGTGCGGATAATTTTGCACCATGGCGCATGGGCCGGGTCTGTGCGGCCCCGGCGCCAGACATGCCGCAGGGTCTGGCGACCGGGTGGAGACAGCCGGCGTTTTCTTCAGGCAGGTTCAGGCGGCATGTGGAAACAGGTCATTGGTCAGGTCGCAACAGAAGTTTCCGGGTGTTGCCTTTTTTCAGTAAAGGCGGCGTCCCCCGAAGCGTTCTGGGAAAAAGGCTTCACCAGACATCCCTTCGTGTTTCAGGACAGGCAAACAGTGCCGCCCTGTGTCAGCACGCCAGCCACAAGGGCGCTCTGCCCCGTTCGCCATGCCATGTCGATCATGCCGTACGGCAGCGCCCCGTCGCCGTGTGGCGACAGCATGTCCATCGTGTAGGACACCAGCCGCCCGTATTCCGCCACCGTATGGACGCTGCCATGCGCCCCACCCGCGCGATACAGCATGAACAGCGGGTCATCCGCACAGGTGGTTTCGGGCGGGCAGTCAGGTTCGTACCAGTCCACGACCGCGTCATACCGGTGGTCGCGTCCGGCCTGCATCGGCAGGGGCGCATCCGCTGGGGCCGCCACCAGCACCATCCTGACCCGGCTGCGCGACCCGGCCATGGCCAGCGCCCGGTCCAGCATGGATTTCATCCCGGCCTGCGTGGCGTCATGGCCCGCATCCCCACCCGCGATAACCGCGACGGCGCAGCATTCCGACAGCCCCGCCGCCATGGCGGGCGCGTCCAGCCCACCAGCCAGCAGCACATGCACCGCGCCAATGCGCATGCATGCCAGAACCGCCACGATCCCGTCCACGCCCGGCGGCAGGGTGACCGCCACCGTGTCCCCGCGCCGCACCCCCTGGTCGTTCAGCGCGTTTGCAAGGCGGCAGACGCGTTCATGCAGGCTGCGGTAGGACACGATTTCCGGCCCGGTAATGGCGGCCCGGTCCGCATGGTCGCCCAGATGGCGGTCCACGCACAGGGCGGACAGGTTGAGCATGCGCCGCCCCTGCCCGAACGGCATCGGGGCGGGCTGCCGCGCCATGCGCCCCGTCACGCGCGGGATGCAGGCCCGAACGGGCGGGGCGGACAGCGTGGCGTAATCGTTGTGAAAATGGCTGGTCATGGTCGTGGTCCCTGTTCGTTGCGACGCACCGGCCCGTGCGCCGGGCGGCGGTCAGTTGAAGGAGAGGCAGCGCATGGCGGGCAGGACCGCAGGCCCATGCCCGCGTCCGGAAAAGCCCCGGCCCCCGCCCGGCCATGCCGTGGCACCCGTGCCGTTCCCGTCTTTTTTTCGTGTCCCGGACTGTGACAAATCCCGATTGCGGGCGGAAGACGTTTTGCCGTTTAAAGAAGCGAACGCAGCGCCCCCGATTGCAAAGATTGCGAAGATGAAAAAAGCCGCCACCAAGACCTTTACCGGTTCGCGCATCCGCCACCAGCGCAACCGTGCCGGCATGACCCAGAGCGCGCTGGCAACCCGCCTTGGCATATCCGCCAGTTACCTGAACCAGATCGAGCACGATGTCCGCCCCCTGCCCGCATCGCTGCTTGACCCGCTATGCGATATATTTTCGGTCGGGGTGGATTATTTCAGCGATACTGAAGAAACGCGCGGCATACAGGCCCTGCGCGAAATACTGGCCGACCCTGTATTCGATACGCAGGCCGTCCGGCGCGACAGCATCCATGCCGCCATGCGCGCGGCCCCCGATCTGTGCGCGCAGTTCATACGGCTGTATCGCGCCTACCTGCTGCGGCATGAACATGCGGCCGCCCCGCTGGTGGGCAGCACGCCGCCCGCCCGGACGGGACCGCAGGCGACGGGCGACCGGGTGGAACCGTACGAGGCCGTCAACGACTGGGTACAGACCCAGCGCAACTATTTCGACGAAGTTGACCGCACGGCGGAACAGCAGTCCGAACGGATGCATCTGGATGACGCCAGTCCCGCCGAACAACTGGCCCGCTACCTGCTGGACCATCACGGTATCCGCACCGAAGTGGATCTGGGACTGAGCCGCAGGGGCCTGATGTGGCATATGGACCGGCGGCGGCGCACGCTGTTCCTGTCGCGCATGGTGCCATCGGAAAGCAGCACGTTCTGGATGGCGCAGGCGCTGGGCCAGATCGAACATCAGGCCGTGTTTGCCCGCACCATCCGCCGTTCCCCCCTGCGTGAGGCCGAGGCCCGGGGGCTGGCGCGCGTCTACCTGACCAATTATTTCGCGGGCGCGCTGCTGCTGCCCTATGACCGTTTCCGCGCCACCGCGCATGAGGTGCGCCATGACCTGGAACGCCTGCAGCGCCATTTCGGCGTCAGTTTCGAACAGGCCTGCCACCGCCTGAGCACCCTGCAGCGTCCGGGCAGCGAGGGCATACCGTTCTACTTTCTCAAGACCGACATCGCGGGCAATATCCTGAAAAGCTTCAGCGCGAACCGCTTTGCCCAGTCCCGGTTTGGCGGTCCCTGCCCGCTGTGGAATATCTTTCGCGCGTTCAGCACGCCGCTGCAGGTGCAGGTCCAGCTATCACAGACGACCGATGGCGCGGTGTACCTGAATATCGCCCGCACCGTGGGGCGCAACAGCATATCCTACCTTGACCGTCCACGGCTGACCGCCGTGGTGCTGGGGTGTTCCATTGCCGATGCCGGGCAGCTTGTCTATTCCGCCGGGCTGGACCTGAATGATCCGCGCATGATCATTCCCATCGGGCCGGGCTGCCGCGC
This sequence comes from Komagataeibacter oboediens, assembly GCF_018491655.1. Lineage (NCBI taxonomy): Bacteria > Pseudomonadati > Pseudomonadota > Alphaproteobacteria > Acetobacterales > Acetobacteraceae > Komagataeibacter > Komagataeibacter oboediens. The sequence goes on from NZ_JABLUU010000008.1 coordinate 47,668, forward strand.
CTGCACCCGCGAAAACTGCCACCACCGGGCGCTGCCCATGGTCGGGCACCGTGTCGATATTGATAATGAAGGACGCGGCATCGCCCCCTACCGCGCAGTGCCGTAAGGAAATCTTTAACGAAAGGACTGACGGAAACAAAAGGTTCTGGTGAAGCGTTTTCCAAAAGGCTTCAGAACCTGCCGCCCTGAAAAAAAACGGCCCCCGTTTACCGGGAGCCGTTTTTCATGCCTGTAGCGCAGGCGACAGGGATCAGTCCTTGTGGGTCGATGCCGCGTAGATCTGGTCGATGGATTTCGCGAGGGCTGCGTCAAATTCCGCGTCCGTCATGGTGTAGCGCAGGTCTTCGAGCAGCGCGCGCGAGAAGCTGGCGATCATGCCGTGGTTCTTTGCCAGACGCTCGCACGCCTCATCGCGCGGGTAACCACCCGACAGCGCCACCACGCGCTGCACGCGGGGGTGTTTGATCAGATCAAGGTAAAGGTCGGCCTTTTCAGGGATCGAGACCTTGATCATCACCTGATAGTCACCGGGCAGCGCATCCAGCCCACGGTGCAGTTCATCATGCAGCAGGGCTTCCGCACCGGCCTTGTCCGGGCTCTTGATCAGGACTTCGGGTTCCAGGATGGGCACAAGGCCACGGGCCGCGACCTGTTCGGCCAGGGCGAACTGCTGCTTCACGATCGCGGCAACGCCCTCACGTTCGGGCAGACGGATGACCGAGCGGGCCTTCGTGCCGTAAATGCCCTTGCTGACCGCCTGATCCAGCATGGCCTCCAGCGTGGGGATGGGCTTCATCATCTGCACGCCCCCCGCCTCGGGTTCCAGCCCCTTGTCCACCTTCAGGAAGGGGACAACGCCCTTTTCGCGCCACAGATAGGTCGGCACGGGCGTGTCCTTCACCAGCCCGTTCATGGTCTGCTCGAACAGGATGGCGGCGAGGATCTTCTTCCCCGTGAACGCTGGCGCGGTGATGACCCGCACCCGCATTTCATGCATCAGGGCAAACATCTGGGCATCGGTGCTGTAGGCGCTGTCGGGTATGCCGTAATGCCGCAGCGCGCCCGGCGTGGAGCCCCCGCTCTGGTCCAGCGCTGCTATGAAGCCCGCGTTTTCCGACATGTTCTTACGCATCTGGCCAACAGGCATGACGATCTATCCTATGCTTGATATATATCACTCGTGGGTGAATGATTATTATATGTAACCTTCCGCGAGTTCATTGATTAACAAATTAAAATATAGGTGAAGGGACGTAAATACAAAAAATAGGCACGACCCTGCTCCCGTTTCCGAACAGTCGCGTAAGGCGATATCACGCGGGCATATTCCGCGCATGCGCCCGGGCGGTCAATGCGCCAGGTCAATGCATGCGCCCCGGCCGGACCGGCGGGCCGGTCCCCCGCATCAGCCCGGCGCGCCGTTTTCCGGGGCTGCCGGCCACCGCCAGTCACGGCGCGACTGCATGGCGGCCACGGCAGCATGCCTGCATTGCGCGGACGGGCACCATGTGCGCCCATGTGTCCGGCAGAGGGGTGCAGACCGGACATTTTTCAAATAACACTTTATGTTCAATCAGTTGGACGTGATGAGGCCTTTCCCGCCGCGCACCCTATCGTGGGCATGGATAACGTGGAGAAATCATCATGTCCCCCAATCCTGTCGCCCCGGAGTTCCGCACGGCCCTGGAGGTCCTTCCGTCCTTTGATGGCATTTCGGATGCGACCCTGGACGCAACCCGCAAGGCGTTCATTGCCGCCATCCGCAATGTCAGGGTCCGGCATTATCCCGATGTCACGGTCACGACCGGCCACGTGCCCGGACCGCCCGGCGCGCCACAGGTGCCGGTCGTGACCTACCGGCCCGTGGCCAGCCACCCCGGCGCGCCCGCGCTGGTCTATATCCACAGCGGCGGCATTGTCAGCGGCACGCCGGAGGTGGATGACGCACGCTGCCGGCAGATCGTCAGCGAACTGGGCATGGTCATATTTTCCGTTGATTACCGCCTGGCGCCCGAAGCCCCCTATCCCGCCGCCATCGAGGACTGCTACGCCGTCCTGAAATGGGTGCATGGCCATGCGGCGGAACTGGACATTGACCGGCAGCGTATCGTGATTGGCGGCGACAGCGCGGGCGGTGGCCTGACGGCGTGTCTGGCGCTGATGGCGCGCGACCGGGCGGAGGTCCCGGTGCTGTTCCAGCTTCTGATCTATCCCATGCTGGATGACCGGACCGGGACCACGGTCATGCCGCCCCCGGTCATGGGGGAATATATCTGGACGCGGGCCGCCAATCATTACGCATGGAACGCCTATCTGGGCCAGATACCGGGCGGCGCGGGTGTTCCCGGATATGCCGCCGCCTTCCGCGCGGCGGACCTGACCGGGCTGCCGCCCGCCTATATTGGCGTGGGGTCGCTGGATCTGTTCCTGGACGAGGATCTGGACTATGCCCGGCGCCTGATGGCCGCAGGCGTGCCAACCGAGGTCTGCGTCATTCCCGGCGCCTATCACGTTTTTGACGTATTCATTCCCGACGCACCGCTAAGCCGGGCGTTCACACAGTCCTATTTCGCTGCCCTGAAACGCGCCATTACGCGGGACTGACCGCGACACGACCGGTGGATGGAAAGCGGAAGCGTGCGGGTGCCGCCCTTCTTTGGAAAGGCGGCATTCGCGAAGCAGGCCCTGCGCAGAATGCAGGCCGGACCCATGAAATGGCGCGCGCAATCACATTAACGTGCGATAATGACGTGGCCGGACATGCGCGTATGTCCCCTGCCCCGTTACCCGACGGGACCATGCAACCGGCATGCATGCTTCCCCACTACGGCGCGCCGGCACGCGCCGCGGGGGACAGGACGGTACGGATCAGGCCGGGACCAGTTCCGCGCCAGCCGATATCACGGATGGCGGGGCCTGCCAGCGGCCCGTGTCGACATTGCTGATTTCCTGATCGATTTCACACACGACCTGCCGGGCAAATGGGCCAAGATGCAGGTAAAGCGCGCTGGTCATCACCACATACGGCAATGCCCGTGGGTTATGCAGCGCGCAGTCCACCAGCATGCGCCAGAACTGTCCCGCTGTTCCCGGCCCCGCGCGGTGAATGCGCAGCAGAAGCCGGACAAAGCTGCGCAGATCCCCCTTCACCATCCGGTGTGTCCGTTCACGCCGCAACATCCGGCCCAACCGCCGCACGCGGCCGAAATAGGCCACGGGGTCATAAATTGCCTTCAGCACCGTGCGGTAATCGTTCAGCACGTCACGGCGCGGGCGCTTTGTTTCGAAATTCAGCCCTGCCGTGCACTGGTCGCCCGACTGCGTGTCCCCGCCGCCGGAAAACAGGCGCCCTTCGGCCAGAAGGCGGCGCGTCAGCTGGGTCGTGGGCAGGGCATACAGCAGGCCGACCATGCAGACCGGGATCGAGGTATCCTCGATACAGTCGATCATGCCTGCGGCCACGCTGCCCTTCTCGCTGTCAAAGCCGACGATGAAGCCCGCGTTGACGAAAATCCCGGCCTTGTGGATCGTCTCGATGCTCTGGCGCAGGCTGCGGCGCGTATTCTGCTTTTTCTGCATCAGCACGAGGGAATCCGTATCCGGGCTTTCGATTCCGACGAATATGGCGAAGAAATTGCTTTCGGACAGGCTACGCAGCAGGTCGGCATCATCGGCAAGGTTGATGGATGCCTCGGTCGAGAATTCGAAGGGGAAGTTCCGTGCATCCTGCCAGCGCTTGAGGTCGGGCAGGAATTTCTTTAGCGCCTTTTTGTTGCCAATCAGGTTGTCATCAACAAAATCCACGTGCCCGCGATACCCCAGCGCGTACAGGGCGTCGAGTTCAGCCATGACCTGCCCGTTCGTCTTGGTACGCGGCACCCGGCCATACAGTTCGATAATGTCACAGAATTCGCAACTGAACGGGCACCCGCGCGAAAACTGGACGCCCACATGCAGGTACTGGTCCAGCTTCAGCAGCTCGAAACGCGGCAGCGGGCTTTTTGTAACATCCGTCTTGCCCATTGGCGCTTCAAACACGCCGTGCCGTTCACCACCGCGCCAGGCGGCGATGAAACCGGCCATGATTTCCTCCGCCTCGCCCAGGACCTGAAAATCCGCCGCGCGGTAAAGATCCGGGCTGGATGTGACATCGGGGCCGCCCACCACCACCGGCCGTCCACGGGCATGGCATGTCTCGATGATATGGAGGGCGTCGTTGCGCTGCGGCAGCATGCCGCCGGTCATCACCATGTCGGCCCAGTCGATATCATCATCGCTCAGGGTTTCGGTATTACGGTTGACCAGCCGCACATCCCAGTGCGGGGGCAGCATGGCCGCAACGGTAATCAGCCCCAGCGGCGCCGCTGGGTAGCGCGCATCGGCCAGATCGCAGGCCGCCTGATAGTTCCAGAATGAACTGGCGTTGAAAAGCGGAAAGACCATCAGGACCCTGCAGCGATCGGACATCATGCTGGCACCTGCTGGCGTGCCTCCCGTTCCGGATTGAAGTGACCTCCCCGGCTGGGGGCGTGGCCCATGCGGACGGACGGATCCATCTGTGGCGGAATGACATTCTGCGGACGAACGGTCGTCATATGGATCTTCCATCTGTATATGGAACCGTTCCTACACCCCCTGCCCCGTCATGGCGATAGATGATTACTGGCGATATATGATGGTTTTATTTCTCAATGTAACAGAAATAAGGCACTTTTCAGTGTCCTGCCTGTAAAATGGCGCGTGGATTGTGAAAAAAGTTCCCTGTACCGCTTTTTCCAGGGTCCGGAAACGGCACGACAGGGCCATGCGGTGATACCGAAAACTTTTCCCGTCGCCGTGCATTGTCACGGCAGGGCGGCCTGCACGCCCCAACCGCAGGAAACGGGAGCATGGATCATGCCACGTGGTGACAAATCCGCCTACACGGACAAGCAGAAGCGACAGGCCGAACATATCGAGGACAGTTACGAACAGCGTGGCGTCAGCGAGGAAGAGGCCGAACGCCGCGCATGGGCCACCGTCAACAAGGAAACGGGCGGCGGCAAGAAAAGCGGATCGGGCCGGGGTCACGCCGTGACGCACGCCCCGTCACGCAAGGGCGGGGAAACGGGCGAGGCTGCTTCCGCCCACCGTCCGGCGGCAGACCGTTCGGCGTCGGCGCGGAAAGCCGCCGAAACCCGCCGCAGGAACGCGGAAAAACGGGATTAGGACCAGTCATCCCACCGCGTGCCGCAACAACCCGACAGTCATCCAGCGCGGCTGTTTGAAAAGAGACCGCTGGTCAAAACAGCAAAAGTCTCTGGGTATCGCCTTTTCCAAAAAAGGCGATGTCTTCCGAAGCGGTCTGAAGGCTGGATATGTTCCGGACAGAATGTTTCAGGCAGCCCTTTAACCTTTTCTGACCGGATGGCGGTGCGTGCACGCGATGCTTACGCCGCAGCGGGGTAACGGGACGCAATCCCCGGCGCCTGATACCTGCACGGAATGCGCGTGCCATATGCCCGCGATCACGGACGGCACGAACCAGCGAACGCGGCAGATCATCATGCCCAGCCCTGATGGTCTTTATCGTGCGGCCGGGGCCAGCCGGTAAAAAAATGCTTATCGGCCGGAGCGGTTGCGCCGTCCGTAAGCTGCGGTTCAAACAAACTCCGCCATATTTCAGGGCTGAGGCCCGGCAGGCGAAGACCTGTTTCGCCGGCAGGTCCCATAATGCGGCCTGCTGGCAGGTTTCGCCGTGTTCAACCGTGCCGAGCGGTGTGCATCATTACCTTTTTTTCCGAATTTCCGGACAACACTTCATAAGTTAAGGACGCATCCGGACTGGTCAGGCAGGGATGATCCGCCCTGCGGGACGTATTCTCGGCTTCCTGTCCACGTAAGTTCACCTGTAAAACATGATGTCAGATAAAATACCGTAACAGTATTTCCATGAAATGACAGGGACCGTGTCCGTTCTTTTCCTGCGCCGTTGCGGGCAATGGCGCGCCGGGCCGGATATCGGGCAACATTGCCCTCCCGACGGAAGGCTGCCCGTCTATCCCTTCAGGTTTTTTACCGGCCGTTCCACCATATGCACCTGCATGGCCGTGCCCCCCTGCCATGAATTCGCACCGGGCACGATGCGGGGCGTGGGAATATCGGCGCGGTTCTTTTTCTCGCCTGCGGTGGATACCCCGAAACGCCGGTCCCGGTCATCCAGCAATGCCTGCCGGACCTGCCCGTCTGCGGTAAATCCCATCATCAGCTGCGGGATGCCAAGCGGGAAGTCCGGGTTCCGGTCAACCTGCCATGTATGCCATGTCTTGCCATACGTGGTCACAAGGTCGGTCATGAACGCATGTTCCCCCAGATCGGGCACGCCGGGGGCGACCAGCATGCCGGACTTCACCTCGTAATGATGGCTGTGCCACAATTTCTTTTCGTCTTCCGGCAATGTCCGGAACAGACGCTCGCTTACAATGTATTCAATGCCGATCAGCTTGGCGTTCTTCTGGTTGGCTTCGTAAATCACGCATTGGTGGAAGTCCTCGGTCAGGTGCGTGCAGAAATGATTGGCCTCGACCTGGCGGCCCATGTCATCGGCATAGAAATGAAACCCGTTCAGGTATTCACTCATCGCATCAATGGGCCTTTTGACCTGTAGCGCATCCGCCGCCGTGTCCAGCACATCGCTGCGTGCGGATTTCGGGCTGCCGGGCGCCGGGGCCAGTGGCCTGTCCGCCGCGCGTGCACGCCCCCCGCGCCCGGCCAGCGCGGCAAGGGGCGCTGCAACAAGTGTTGCGGCAAGGCTGCGGCTGAAACAGCGGCGACAGGTAAAATTGTGCAGGAACGACATTGTCCGTCCTTTCTGGCCATATGAACCGTGTCGCCATAAAGCCCCCGGGCCGCCGGGGTTGCCTGCCGCCTGCTGCCGGACGCGCCCGGCGGGGCGACAGGGCAACGCCGCCTGTCCGTGGTGTGTTACATGAGCTGGATATGGCTCTTGAATCCCAGCAGCGCGGCATCGCGCAGGTTGGACTGGGCATTGGGGTGGATGTAGTATTCGAACAGGGGGGTGAAGATCACACCCGGCATGACATGTATCGCGTAATTCGCTTCCATGACGACCGTGTCGCGCTGCACGCCGGTTGCATGGTTGGGCAGGCTGCTCCGGTTTCCGATGTCGATCATGTCCTGTTCCGTCATCGTCACGCCATCGGCAATCCGTGTATAGGTCAGGGCAAAACCCATCGTGTCATACGGACGCGAGCGGAAGTAACCGCGATTGATCAGTGCCGCATACACAAGGTATTTGCGCAGCGACGTGCGTGGGTCGTTATATATCGCGCCGGACAGCGCGGTCAGGCCGGAATCCTTGTCATGGTAATGCAGCAGGCGCTGGTCGAACATGACCCATGTGGACCATGACGCGCCATGCTGCCTCTGTTTGCGGCCCGTCAGCGCATAGGGCGCGCCGGCCACATCAAGGTAATTGTCGTTCTGCGGCGTGCTGAACAGCTGCGCACCGAATTTGTAATGTCCCGGCAGGGTACCATGGCGGAACACGGGTTCCCACGCAGTTTCGATTGGTGCTGCATAACCGATGATGTTCGCGCCATTGAACTTGAAACCTGTGCGGTGCTGGTACACCTGGTAAATCCCGTTTTCAATCGGGTACAGGCCGGTCTGCACGTAAACCGACCGGGCGGGGCGGCCACGTACGCGGAACCCCCATGTGCCCGCGGGGTAGCCCGCGTCGTAATTGGTGTCGGTAATGCCCTTGGGCCGTCCGCAGAAACTGCCGTTCTGGAAGTTGCAGAACAGGGGGCTGGCCGCGAAATCCGATATTTCGGACATGCGGCCTGCGGCAATCGCCAGCCGCCCGCCCAGAAGCGTTTCCTCCCCATAGGCATAGACAAGGTGGACCACCACGTTGCCACCGCCGCCATAATCTTCGGATGCATGGTTCAGCCAGTCGCCAAACATGCGGTTGGCGGTCGTGCCATACCGGCCCACGGTTATCATATGGGTGGCGAACCCGCGCCAGCCCGCCAGCCTGTCCCAGTCCACATCCAGCTGCATGGCGTACTGCCCGGCATTGCTGGCCCCCTGCTTGTAATTACTGAACCCCGGCGTGCTGCCCCGCGTGGGCGGCGTGATCGCGCCTGCGAATTCATTGGTATTGTCCACAAGGAAGTTGATGCCGCGACGGCGCAGCCATTTTGACACGGGGTTTGGCGCCACCGCTTCGGGTTGGGAAAACGGCGGCACCCATGTCTTGTGCGAGGCATGCCTGGGCAACGGGCGCGACACCAGCAGGCTGGGGGCCGATCCGATGTCACGATCCATGACCTGTGCCCCGGCGGGCATGGCCCCGTACAGCAGGCCGCCCAGCGCAAGGGCGGCGGCCTGCATTGCCGTCCGCGCGATATTGCGCGCATGCACCGGCATTGCGGTATCAGGAAACAGCATGATGCGTCCCTTCAATGCACGAAAATGGAAGCGATCAGGCAGAAGACCAGCCCGCATACCGCAATCAGCGTTTCCAGCACCGACCATGTCTTTATGGTCTGCGGTACGGTCAGGCCCAGATATTCCTTGATCTGCCAGAAACCCGCGTCGTTCATCGGGCCAAAGGCCACCGATCCCGCCCCGGTCACCAGCACCATCAGTTCGGGTGAAACCCCGGTGCTGTGTTCCAGGATGGGGGCGACAATGCCCGACGCCGTTGCCATCGCCACGGTGGACGACCCGCACGCCACGCGCACGATGGCCGCCAGAACCCACGCCAGCACCAGCAGCGGCATGTGCGCGCCAAGGGCGGCATCGGTAATGGCGCGCGACACCCCGCTGTCGATCAGCACCCGGCCAAAGCCACCGCCCGCGCCGATCAGCAGCATGATCAGCGCCGTGGGCCCAAGGCATTCGTTGGTGAAGCGCAGGATGGTGGCGGCCGAAAACCCCTGCGCCACCCCCAGTACATAAAAGGACAATAACGTCGCCAGCACCAGCGCGATATCCGTATTGCCCACGAAATGCAGCACCGTGTTGGCCGTGCCATGCACCGTCGTGATCTGGTCAGCCAGCGAACCGACCAGCATGAGGATGACAGGCGACAGGATGGTTGCCACCGTCAGGAAAAAGCCCGGCATGTTGTCCGCGGGTTCATGCTTCACAAACTGTTCCGCCAGCGGGTTGGCTTCCGTCAGCGGCACACGGGCCGAGGCAAACCGCCCGAAGACCGGCCCCGCGATCACCGCGATGGGGGTGCCGATCACGACGCCCAGCATGATCGTATGGCCGATATTGGCATGGTACGCGCTTAACGCCAGCAGGGCCGCCGGGTGGGGCGGAATAAGCGCATGCGTGACCGACAACGCCGCCCCCATGGGCAGCGCCACCCGCAGCAGGGGCATGCTGGTGCGGTCGGCCAGCACGAACACCAGCGGGATCAGCAGGACGAAGCCCACTTCAAAAAACACCGGCAGGCCGATCAGCAGGCCAATCACCATCATGGCCCAGTCCACGCGTTCCCGCCCCGCGAACGCGGATATGGTCAGCGCGATGCGGTCCGCACCACCGGATTCCGCCAGCATCTTGCCCAGCATGGTGCCCAGTGCAATGACGGTGCCAACATGGCCCAGCACGTGGCCCGCGCCATTTTCAAACGACGCAACGACATGGTCCGCCGGCATGCCCGCAAACAGGGCAAGGGCGATGGAGACGATAAAAAGGACAATGAAAGGGTTCAGACGGAACCGGGCGATCAGGACAATAACGGCCAGAATTGCCGTTACAGCAAGAGAGATGGCAAATGCCGTGCTCATCCCGTAAATACTCCCATGGTTTGACACCACGCCTAACGCGCCCGATCGGTGGGAAGCCTGCGTCATAAAGTAAATGTTATGACATTATTGCCCGGATTCGACCAGAACGGCTGCCTTCCCCGTCAGTATCTGGAATAAAAACAAAACATTACAAATATAGGCAGATTTTCTGTTACAATTCGGTCAATCGGGCATTGTGCGCGGCACAATATGGACGGAGTGGACCGCATGCCCGGGTTCCATTATTAAATTATTATATAATGCGCTGTCGTGATGGCTGCTGGCGGCAACTTTTTCGCGCGTGCCCGTGGCCCCTTCCCTGCCGCAACCTTTCATCCATCCGGATCGTTTGGGTGCCGCGCGGTACAGCCGCGCACCAATATGTCACGCATACAGGACCGGGCCGATATGATTTTCCGTGGGGCAGCCATGGCGTCACGCTGCGTCCTGCCCCTGCCTGTATGGACGGGACTGATCAAAGGCAGGCAGCACCATGAATGTGTACAGTACCAAAAACAGGGAAGAGACAGTTACCCGGACCGAAGCCCTGGTCATCCACGCCCGGCGCGACCTGCGTCTGGACACGCGCGCCCTGCCGCCCCCCGGCCCGGACGAAGTGCGGGTGAACATGGCGTGGGGCGGCATATGTGGGTCGGACCTGCATTATTTTGCCCATGGCGGCGTGGGCGCATCCGTGCTGCATGCCCCGATGGTGCTGGGGCACGAGGTTTCGGGCACCGTTGCCGCAGTGGGGGGCGCGGTGGACGGCTTTGCCGTAGGGGACGCCGTGGCCATTCACCCCGCGCGGCCCTGCGGCGCATGTCCCGAATGCAGCCGGGGGCAGCGCAACCTGTGCCGGAACATGCGCTTTCTGGGCAGTGCAGCATACGACCCGCATACCGATGGCGGGTTCAGCCGCGCCATGATCGTCAGCGCGGCACAACTGCGCCATCTTCCCCCCGGCCTTGATACCCGCCGCGCCTGCCTGGCCGAACCGTTATCGGTGGGGCTGCATGCCATTGCGCGGGCGGGCGATGTGCGGGAACGTAGCGTGCTGGTGCAGGGTTCGGGGCCAATCGGGCTGCTGCTGGTTGCGGGGCTGGTCCACCATGGAGCGGGCCGCATTGTCGTGACCGACCTGGAGGATTTTCCCCTGCGCTGTGCTGCGCGACTGGGCGCGGATGCCTGCCACAACACGCGGCATGACACGGTAGATGAAGAATTCGATATCGTATTTGAAGCCACAGGCGTGCCCCGCGCGCTGCCCGGCGCCATAGCCCGCACCCGGCGCGGCGGCATACTGGTGCAGGTGGGCATGTTCCCGCCGGGCGACGTAGCGGTGCCGGTGGCCCAGATCATCAGCCGCGAACTCGATTTCCGTGGCACGTTCCGCTTTGATACGGAATTTGACGCAGCCCTTGCCCTGCTGGCCGAACGGCCGGAAATTGCTGATATCGTTGTGACCCAGCAGTTTCCGCTAAGCGACTTTGCCGCCGCCTTCGCCCTTGCCCCGGACCGCACACAGGCGGCAAAAATACTGCTGTCCCTGCCGGATTAGAACAATGATACCCCTTCCCGCTGTTGTACTGTCGGGAAGGGGAATATCCATTCATCCGGTCCTTCTTCTTTCCCGCCAGCATGCGCAAAATATCCTGAAAATAAAAAGCGTCAGGTCACATCGTCTTTTAAAAAAAGACGGCAGCCGGAACCTGTCATCAGGTCCACCGTCCCGCCAGCACACGCGTCGCCCGGCCGTTCAGGCATATCAGGCGGATGAAACATTTCGAGAGTTTTGTTTCCCGGCTTTCGCAATACTATCCGCGCATTGTCTGATGGTGTTACCGCCTGTCATAATGACGCGCGACCGGAACGGGAGAAGACACATGGCCGATGTATCAAGACGTAACTTCGTAACCGTCGGGGCTGTTCTGGCCAGTGCGGCTTCGACCATCGGGCTTGGCATGCAGCAGGCGCACGCGGCGGGGGGCGGGCATGGTTTCATGGCGGCGTCCTCCGCCGGGCCGGACGGCGACGACGGCCCCGGTCCGCATAAAAAGAAAACCCCCGGCCTGCAGGGTATCTGCGCGCTGTGCGAAGTTACCGGCGGTGGGGAAAAGGTATACGGCATCGCGGTGGAATACGATGTCGCCATCGACCCGGCCAGCCTTACCCCCGATACCTATGCAACCGCCGTTTTTCCCGCCGCCACGGGGTTCTTTCCCGGCATGCCGGATGAACCAGACAAGAATCACACGACCGCCACCGCCCGCCCGCGCGCCATTGCCGCCATCTACACCAATGCCGGACCCGCCCTGCGCCCCGACGGCAAAAGTGTCCCGGGCCGCTACGTCATTACCGAATTCCACCATGACCCGGACCTCAGCCTGCCCACGACCGACAGTGACCGGGTCAGCCTGAAGCAGAACCGTGCCGTCAGGACAACGGCTGGCGCGGTGTACGCCGCCAGCACCACCGTCTGGACCAATGCCGACCGGCGCGGGAACCGTGTCGCGATCCGTGGCGTGGATGCGTGGGAACAGAATCACTGGTGGTGGGACGATACGCGTTCCACCTGGCTGGAATACAGCATCTACCTGCCGAAATCCTTTCTGGCCGAAGGCGGGGAAAACCGTGCCTACCCGCTGATCCTGGCGGTAACCCATTCGGGCACCAGCCCCGATGGCACCTGCGCGCAGACGCTGACCGAACAGTGTATCGCAAGTATATGGAGCCTGCCCGAAGTGCAGGACCGGCGCGAATGCGTGGTCATTACCCCGCGTTACGAACGCACGACCATGAATGATTACTGGGAACACACGTCCGATGTTGAAAATACATACCGACTGGTTGAATCCCTGCTCGGCAATACATGGAATTTCGGCAACCCGAACCTTGCGGACAGATGCGACAAGATCCTGAAAATCGACCCGAAGCGGGTGTACTGCACCGGCTGGTCCATGGGGGCCATGACGTCACTGTGGCTTATGGCGCGCCACCCGCAGACATTTGCCGCCGGGCTGATCATTGCAGGCCAGCAGCGGCCGTCAGACCTTCTGCCACTGGCCAGCCAGAAGGTGCTGATCATTACCGGATCGAAAGATGACAAGGCCACGCCATGGAACGAAAAATGCGTGCCGGTCTGGGAAAAGGCCGGGGCGAAGGTCGTCCGCCCCAGACAGTATCTTGACCCCACCATGATTTTCCCCGTGGAAAGCCAGCAGAAGCTGACCGACCAGATCAACGGCTACCTGTCCGCGAACGCCAACATCACCTTCCTGACGTTTGAAGGTGTCGACCACATGGGCTCCGCGCGGAAGTTCTTCCATATCAATGCCGCGCGGGACTGGCTGCTGGATCAGGTAAAGGCATAAGGAACTTTTGCGGCTATCCCCAGGAAATAAAAAAAGCTTCAGAAAACGTCGCTTTTTTTACAAACAGGACAGCACCCAGAAATGTCTGTTCCACAGATTCACCACCACGGCGCCAGCGGACCACGCAGGGGTCAGTCCTGATTGAGGTGAAATTCAACCGGAACGGTCAGCGTAATGGGATCTCCCGGCACGCTGTCGGGCGGAATGGGCAGGGGCTGCGCGCGCCGGGGCAACGCCATGGCTTCCTGATCCAGCAGGGGGTGGCCGGAACTGCTGGCCAGCCGGACAGACAGCACATGGCCCCCGCGGTCCATGGAAAAGGTTACGGTGGGCGTGCCTTCGTGCTGGCTGTCCATGGCGGCGGGGGGATAGCGTTTGCACTTTTCCAGTTGCGCCAGCAGCGCGCCCTGCCACGTAAGCGGATCATGCGCCGCGTGGGCGGAAGATGATCCCGCCACCGGTGCCGCCTGCGTCGGCGCGGGCGGGGCGTCGGTGGACGGGGGCGCGGTCGTGGCCGCGGCTGGTGGCAGCCTGTCCGGCACCCGCTTTTCCTGCGACAGGGCCGGCCGGGTCTTTTTTCTGGGTGGCCTGCGGTTTTCGTCCTTCGGCACGGGCACCGGCGGGGTGGGGACAGGCGCAGGGGGGGCCGTAATGCGGGGCGGCGGGTCGGGTTGCGGGTCCGGTATGGACAGCGTCTGCTTCGGGCCGACCGCAACATCGGTCGGCGGCGCGGGGGTGGACACCGGTTCGGGCGCCATATCTATGGCAATGGCCGCAGGCGGGGGGGCAGGCACGGGTACCGGCGGGGATGGCAGGCGCATGATCCACCCCACCGTTCCCCCCGTAACCGCCAGCACACCCAGAAAGGACAGACCCCAGCGCATGGCGTCCGCACGCCGGGCCTGCCGGTCCCGGCTGTCCTGCCAGTGGGCAAAAGACAGCGTGACGGGATCGCGTTGCGCAACCAGTGTATCAGCCACGTCCGTCATGGCCCTGCCCCGTCATCGTGCCCCTGCAGGGTGACCAGTGAAACCCTGAGGTACCCGGCAGCGCGCAGCCTGTCCATCACCCCCATCAGCGTGCCGTAATCCACCGCCCTGTCGGCACGCAGGAAAATCCGTTCGTCGCGGTTGCCCCGGCTGGCGGCCTCAAGGGCTGGTGCCAGTCCGTCCATGGTCACGTCATCCTCGCCCACCGCAAGGCCGTGATCGGCCTTCACGGTCAGGAACACCGGATCATCCGGGCGCGGCGCGGGCTGCTGGGTGGATGACGGCAGGTCCACCGGCACGTTCACCGTGGTCAGCGGGGCCGTAACCATGAATATGACAAGCAGGACCAGCATCACGTCAATGAATGGCGTGACATTGATCCCGCTGGCTTCATGCGGGCTGTCATCGGCGTGGCGGATACGGGTGGCCATGATCGCGCCCCCTATTCCGCCGCCGCAAGGGCGTTGTCCGCCCGCGCGTCAAGCCGCACGACACGCCCCTGCCCCATCCGCGCCCGCCCCAGATCGCGTGAGACCAGGCGCATGACCAGTGCCGTCAGGTCCGCCACCTGCGCACGGCATGCTGCTGTCTGGCGGGCAAGGTGGTTGTAGATCACCACCGCCGGAATGGCGGCGACCAGCCCGAGTGCTGTCGCCAGCAGGGCTTCGGCAATGCCGGGGGCCACGACGGCCAGGCTGGTCGCCCTGCTGGCCGCAATGCCGGTAAACGAGGTCATGATGCCCCACACCGTACCGAACAGTCCGATGAAGGGCGAGGTCGCCCCGATGGTGGCCAGAACGCCAGTGCCGCGCAGCAGCCTGCGCCCCTCGGCCGCTTCCAGCCGTTCAAGATGCAGGGCGATGCGTTCCTTTACCCCTTCGCCATCATCATGAATGTCGGCGGAACGGTGACGCTCGGTTTCGGCGGCCATGACCAGCGCGTGGGCGATGGAGGTATTCTCACGGGTCCATTCCTCGCCCAGATCAAGGGTATTGGCGTCCTCCAGCGCGTTTTCCGCCGCCCGCAGCCGGACGCGCATGCGCAGCAGTTCGGCCGACTTGGCAACGAAAATGGTCCATGTCAGCACGCTTGCCGCCCCCAGCAGCAGCATCACGCACCGGACGACGGGACCGGCATTGAGGAACATGTCCCACGGGGAAAACGGAATCGGGGTCATGCACGACCTCCTGTACACTGCGGGTTCGCCATCGTGCCCGCGCGCGGCGGGCAGTCGGCAGGGTGAAGGAAAAGGCAGGCGCGCCCACGGGCGCGCCGTCCCGGCCGGGGGGCGTTGGCCATCTGCCACGACAACAGCATCGGCACTCCGGTTACGCACGCCGCCCGATGCCGGGACAGTGCGGGAAGGACTGGCCCATCGGGGTGAGGCACCGGCGATGGAGAGTATGGGTTCGGGTGACTAAATAATGCGTATGATAATTATTCGCAATATAATTCCACACGAACTGCGCAACATATCATTGCACGGCCCCATCCCCGCCAGACGCCCCGCCCACACGGCAGGCATGGAGGGTTTTTTCCAGACAGACGTTCATACCCTGCCGATCAGGGGCGGCCCCCGCACCGCAGGTCAGGCAGGCCATGGACAATGGATCGGCCACCGGGGGCGCCCTGCCCCACGCCGGTCATCATGGACCGATCGCACCAGACAGCATTATGGCCCACCGCATGCGGCAGGCCATCAATGACCGGGTTATAAAAAGAAAGGGATATACCGATGCCGTCCATCCGGGGTGGACCAGCCCGACCGCACACCGCAATGTGGCGATCTGGCCGTTCCCGTCATCCGGCACGGCAGGGACACCGGGTGGACCCGCATGGTCGTGGTCCGATCTGGATCAGGCACAAAGGACAGGCAGCCGTGATCGCACCGCCGCCTGTCCGGTCATGCCATTCAGAAGGATGTCGAGACCGTTCCGATCATGGAGAAGTTCGCCATCGGGTAGTAAAGCGGCGATCCGCCACTGGCAATCCGGTTGCCGTTCAGGCCGTAGGTCGGGTGCGCGTTGGTGGAGAAGCTGTAAACACCCGCCGCCTTGTACGTGCCCGTCAGGTTGGTGAAGTTGAGCTGGAACGTCGGGGACTGCGCGCGCCAGATCTTGGGGAAATGGTACCCGAGGGACAGCGTATCCGTGTAGTAGTGGCTCATGTATTCATCATTCATGAACGACGAATACTGACGGCCTGTATAATGCAGGCTGAAGTTCATGAAGAACGGACCCTCATTATAGGTCGTCCCGATGCTGAACATCACCTTTGGCGTCATGACCGGCGTGTTGCCCTTGGTCCGCAGGTAGTCCATCTGGCCATTTTCCGCCGCTGCCGGCAGGTTGTTGTCCATGGTGGCATGCAGGTATTCAAACGACACATAAGGCCGGAGACGGTGAAGCAGCGGGCGCGTGGACAGCATCACGTCAACACCACGTATGGTTTCGCCACCGGCATTGACGGTTTCACTGACCGCGTCATTGTTGGACGTATAGGTATTCAGTGTCAGCAGCCGGTTGGTGATGTTGAAGTTGTACAGGCTGACATCGGCGATCAGGAACTTGCCGGAATAACGGTAGCCCAGTTCTTCCTTGATGGAATACTGTGGCTTTACGTTTGCGCCCGATGTCGTCATCGCACCGCTGGTCAGGCTGTAGCGTGTCACCAGTCCTTCGGGCGACGGCGCACGGAAATCACCTTCCGCGTTGACATAGATCTGGTGGTGCGGCGTCAGGTTCCACGACCACGAAAAACGCGGCATGGGCGACACGAAATTGCTGGTCATCCTGCTGTTCGATCCCGGCAGGTAGCTCTGCCCGGTCAGTTCTTCGGTAAAGATCTTGAAGCCTGCGGTCACGGACATCTTGTGGTTCAGGAAATACTGCGTGTCTTCCACGAAACCGGTGTGCGAGCGATACGTGCCCAGATAATTCGTGGCGTAATAGATCGAACCATCCGCCAGGTGGTAATAGGTGTATGTATCGTTATCCGCGTACTGCCCGGACGTGACCTGGTTCATTTTCTGGACCGGGGTCTTGAGGGAATAGGAACTCTGTTCGTACCAGTAGCCGATCTGCCCCTCGTTGTTCTTCAGGTGCCAGTGCAGGGTGCTGACCACGCCGCCCTGCTGGTTGAGGGAGATGGCCGGCTCCGACACGTCCTGATAGGCGCTGGTCACCGCACCATCCCCGTTCAGGTCAACCGCCACCGGCTCGGACCCGGAATAGGTGTGGCCTTCCTGCAGGCGCGCCGCCGTATTCAGCGTAAAGGCCGAACGTTCGTAATACGGCACGATGCTGAGTGACAGCTGGTGGTTCAGGCGCAGCTTGACCGGCAGCGAGGTGTAGAACGTGTCCTTGTCATTGCCGTGCACGCCATAATAGCTCTGCGGGGAACTGGGGATCGGATCGGCGTCGTAGTTGAGCGGGATGCTCGGCTTGGTCCCGTTCATGTCGGCTTCCAGGTTCGCCATGGTCGGGAAACGGTTCTGGAAGTTGTGGCTGTGATTGTAGCCCAGGAAGAAGTCGATCGTGCTGCCGTCGTTGAACTTCTTCTGCAGGCGGTAATCCAGATGCTTGCGGTCGCTGATGCCCGACCCGCGCCACGCTTCCGCACGGGTATGGGACAGGGAGATGTAGCTGGTGACACCAGAATGCCCGATCTCGCCCGAATCAACGCGCAGGAATTCGCGCGAGGTATCAAAGGTGCCGTAGCTGCCTGAAATCATGCCGCCGAATTTTTCCGACGGTGCGCGCGTGGTCACTTCCAGCGAACCGGCCGCAGCGGAGTTGAGCGGCGCACCAACCGAAGTGGAGCCTGGCGACATGGATTCCGCAGCGATATTGTTGCTGTCCACATAGTTCTGGATGAAGCCGGTCGCTGACGATGTGGAGCCGTTGGAAATCGGCATGCCGTTGATCAGCACGCCAATATCATTGTCGTTCAGGCCACGGCTGCTGATCGCGCCGCCATCAATGCCGCTGGGGTCGGACGATGACACGTTGACGCTGGGCAGGTTGCGGATCAGGTCCAGCGGCGCGCTGGTCGGGCTCTGCATCGCGATATAGTCCTGCGTCACCGTCTGGACTGCGTGCGCCGCCGTTTCCCGGCGCATCATGCCGCCGCCGGGCGCGCTGTTGCGCTGGGCCGTAACGCTGATGCTTTCGGGGTGGTCAGGGGACTGCGTCGTCTTGGCACTGGTGTCCGTGGTGGCGGCACCCTTCTTTACCACGCGGGCGTGGGATGTGGGGGTGACCGACGGGGCCTGCTGTGCCGAGGCGGTTTCCATGGCACCCAGTCCGCCAAGGACCGTTGCCATGACCAGACAGCTTTTTCTGCTCCGCAGGGCACGGGCCAGGGTGGACTTGGTGGCGTTCGGACGGAAGAGCACATGAAACGGCATTGGCAACGTATCCTAGCAGGGCGTCAACGTTCCGACATCGTTTCAAAAACGGACCCGTTGATAAAGGGGCCGCGACTGGGGAAATTATCAACCTGATGTTGATAGTCCCGCCTCAGGCCGGGCGAGTCCGCCGCAGAAGGCCCGCCGCCAGCAGCAGCGAAACCAGCGCCAGAACGGCCAGCGCCGAGACATAGAGCATGGGAATGCTCTCCAGCCCCGTATGCGCGATCAGCGCGGCATTGACCAGCGGCGCCAGGCTGCCGAACACCACAACGCCCGATGAATACCCGATCGCAAGCCCCCGCCCCCGGCTCCCGCGCGGAAACAGCAGGCTGATGAAGCCATCCAGCACCGCGAAATACATCAGCGCCGCCATGTTGAACACCAGCGGCATCGCCAGCAGCGCATAGGAATGACGGTGCAGGACGGAAAATGCAAGCCATGGCAGAATCATCATGATCACGCACCCCAGCGCGGGCGGGCGTATGTCGTGGGTGCGATCGAAATAACTGGCCAGCTTCCACCGCAGCGGCGTGAACACCAGCTGCACCGCGTATGTGGTCAGGCTGACGACATAGACGGTGCGGGTTTCGATATGGAAATGATGCCGCGCGTAATACGGCATGTAGATCCCCAGATAGGTAATGCCGCTGCCAAGGGAAATCATGCCCGCAACCAGCAGAATGCGGATGATGGTGCCCGGTTCGACAAACGGGGCGGCAACGACCGGCCCGGCGGGCAATGGCAGTGAAAGCAGCCGCCGGCGCAGCACCAGCCCGGCCATGCCCGCGCAGATTCCGCCCAGTGTCGCAATGCGGAAGCCGTAGCCGTCAAACGCGGCGGGCGGCAGCACCACGCTGAGGGCAAGCGCCATGGCGGCGGCCAGGAAGGAGGCAAGGATCTGCCCGATGGGCTGCCAGCTTGCCGCGCGGGCTTCGTGGTGGGGCGAATTCTCGATCAGGCACGACGTGGCGCTGCTGAACTCCCCCCCCAGGGAAAACCCGTGCAGCAGCCGCGCGCCAATAATGGCCACGGGCGCCAGCACGCCAATCGTGTCGTAGCCCGGCGTCAGCGCAAGCAGCAGGCTGCCCAGCGTCATCAGCCGGATGCACAGGATCATGGTCGGCAGCCGCCCCCTGCGGTCGGCATAGGTACCCAGGACCACCGCCCCCAGCGGGCGGCCGACCATGGTCAGGCCGAACGTGGCCAGCACCAGCGCCAGTGGCGAGAACGCCAGCCCGGTAGGAAAGAATGTCTGGGCGATGGAGCCGGAAAAATAGGCATATATAACAAAGTCATAATATTCGATCACACTTCCGATGACGCAGGCACAGATCACCAGCCAGCGACCGGGGACGGAACTGCCCATTTCAGGAAGAGGACGTGCCAAGATGGCTGATCATGAAGTCAATGAACGACCGCAGGGTCGGCGCATTGTACCGTTCCCTGTGGTACAGCAGATAGATGGGCCGCGACGGCAGCGCGTATTCCGGCAGCAGCGCCTGAAGCTGCCCGTTATGCAGGTCGGCCTGCACCACGTCCTCGGGCAGCATGGCCACCCCCAGCCCCGCCAGCGTGGCGCGGTGCATGGCCTGCGTGTTGTTGAACAGCATCCGCCGCTTCATGGGCACGATCACCTGCCCCTCGGCTCCCTCCAGCCGCCATTCACGCTGCCCCCATGCCTGTGGCGAAGTGGCGGAATAGGCAAAGGCCAGCCCGTCATGGGTAGCAAGCTGGTGGGGGTTCACGATTTCCTCGTGACAGGCGACGTAGGCAGGCGCGGCGCACAGGGTCATGCGGTAATCGCCCAGCCTGCGGCAGATCAGCGATGAAGGTTCCGGCGTGCCCAGCCGGATGGCCACGTCGAACTTGTCGCGCGTCAGGTCCATTGCGCGCGCGCTCAGCACCACCTCGATATCCACGGACGGGTGCCGCGCCAGATAACGGGCAATGCACGGCGTGACACTTTCAATGCCATAGGTAATGGGCGTTGTTATACGCAGTGTCCCCGCCGGGCTGTCCTGCGCCGCCTGCGCCAGTTCCTTCGTTTCATCCACAAGACGGAGGATTTCCTTGCATTTGTCAAAATACAGGGCACCAAACGGGGTCAGGCTCTGCCGTCGGGTGGTGCGGCGCAGCAGGGTGCTGCCCAGTTGTTCCTCCAGCACGCGCACGTAATTTCCCACCATGGTGGACGAAATGCCACACCGTTCGGCGGCGGCTGTCATGCTGCCGGTCTCGACAACGGCGACGAAGATGGAAATGGCCTGAAAAACGTTCATTATGAACCAACAATTGATAATCTTCTTACCGTAAGCGCATTTATCGGCCCACGTAAAGTTTGTAACGGTAAAGGTACGATATTTTGGTTCAGAGTATGAAAGTTGCTGATTCCAATATGCAAGCATCTGCCGCCCGTCCGTCTCCTTTCATCCGTTCGCAAAAAAAACGTCTTGTCGCCAGCGCGGTGGGTGCGGTCATGCTGATTATTGGCTCAGGCACCCCGGGCCGGGCGCAGGATACGGGCGACACCGCCCGGGCACGCCATTTCATGGTGGCAACCGCCAACCCGATGGCGTCCCATGCCGCATCTGTCGTGCTGGAACATGGCGGCAACGCGGTTGATGCCGCCATCGCGGGCCAGATGGTGCTGGCCGTGGTCGAACCGCAGGCATCGGGCCTTGGTGGCGGGTCTGCCATCATGTACTGGGACAAGGGCAGCAGGAAGCTCGACTTTTACGACGGGCTGGCCAGCGCCCCGGCCAGTGTGCCGCAGGACTACGCGCATGATGCGTCGGGCCAGCGCCTGCCCACCGATGCGCTGGAACGCAGCGGCCGGGTGGTCGCGGTGCCGGGCACGCTGCGCACGCTGGCCCTGCTGCATGCCCGTTACGGCAGGCTGCCGTGGGCGGACCTGTTTACCGACGCCATCCGGCTGGCGCGTGACGGGTTTCCCCTGCCGGGCTACCTGCACCTTGTCCTGACCGAACGCCCCGAACTGTCGCGCCTGCCCGCCTTCGCGCAGTATTTTGACGACAGGGGGCACCCCCTGCCACAGGCCACCACGCTGCATAACGAAGCCCTGGCGCAGACGCTGGAGCACGTGGCGAAAGATGGTGCGGAATACCTGTATAAACCCGAATTCGCCGCCAAGATCGGGGCCGCCGTCGCCACCGGGGCGTATCCCGGCAAAATCGTGCCGTCGGACCTTGCCGGTTACCGGGTGCGCGAACGCGCGCCGCTGTGCATTACCGCGTTTGGACGCCGGATCTGTTCCGCCGCCCCGCCGGTGGCGGGTGGCCTGTCTGTCCTGCAGCAGCTGGCCATACTGGACCGCCTGAACATAGGCCACTACGCCCCCGGCAGCGTGGAGGCGGCCCACCTGCTGCTGGAGGCATCGCGTCTGGCGGAAGCCGACCGGCGCAAATACGCGGCCGACCCCGATTTCGTGCCCGTGGCGACGGCACAACTGCTTGATCCCGCCTATCTGGACAGCCGGGCGGCACTGGTGTCCGACAGCCGCGCAATGGACAGGGTCGCGCCGGGCACGCTGACGCAGCATGCCTTCGCACAGCCGGTATCCGATGCGATGACCGTTCCCGCCACCACGCATCTGGCCATACGTGACAGCAAGGGCAACGCGCTGTCCTTCACCACCACCATCAACCTGAATTTCGGCGCGGATATCATTGTCGATGGCGTGGTGCTGAATAACGCCATCACCAATTTCGCGACCCGTCCGGTGGTGGATGGCCAGACGGTGGCCAACATCGCGGCACCGGGCAAACGACCGATCACGACCATGGCCCCGACCATCGTATTCGGCAAGGATGGCCAGCCGGAAGTCATCATTGGCGCCGGTGGCGGCGCGCGCATCATTGATTCGGTCGTGCAGACGCTGGTGGGCTATCTGGCATGGGGGCAGAATATCCGCACCGCCATTGAACAGCCGCGCATCGGGGCACAGAACCGTGGCCAGGAACTGGAACGCGGAACCGCCGCCGCGGGGCTGGAGAAATCCCTGCGCGACATGGGGCACAAGCCCAAAATCGCGGTCATGAACGCAGCGGTGCAGGCCATTACGGTCGGGCCGGACGGCATGCAGGGCTGGGGCGACCCCCATCGCGACGGCGTGGCGATGGGCCAGTAAACGCCACCGGCCCGCACGGCTGACCCCCCCCTCCCCCATCATCGGACAGGATCATAGGATCCGGCGCAGGGGAATGCAGATCCACCCGAAACACACGGACATCCTGGCATCTTAAACAGGATGTCCGTCTGTTCAGGTCTGTAGCAGATGCCCTTAGCGGTGGGGGCAGGGAAATATCCTGTCCAGATCCGGCCTGCGCGTGGCCCTGAATGACGTGACGGCATGGGGCCAGACCAATAAAAGGCGGCAATTCATCCGCACGGATGTGCCCCGTCCAGTCGTGGCCCGGACTGGCCGTCGAGGGGTTCAGGCAGGGGACGGCAGCCATCTGTTCATGACCGACATATTCATCAAAACGGCCCCAGCCCCGTTACCCGGACTGGACATATATCAGGACATGGGCAGAACCGGGACAGCGCCGGGTGGCAGAAAGTCTGTGATGACAGACCCGTGCGCAACGGATGAGACTGTTCAAAAAAAAAACCATTGGAAAAACAGGAAGAAGTCTTGGGTATCGCCTCTTCCAAAAAGGCGACATCTTCCGACACTTCCTGAAAAAGCATCAACAGCATCTGCCTTATGATTGCTGGATATTTTCCGGACGGGTTTTGCAAACACTCCCCGATGCCGTGTAACCGGGCTGCCCCCATGGGGCCGCGGCCGATTTCCACACGGTGCAGAATTCCAATACCGGTACGCATAAAAAAACCGGGGCCGCATTACACGGCCCCGGTCGGGATCGGTCACAACAGGACGGATACCCTCAGTTCACGTTATCCAGTGCGTAAACCACCAGGTCATCCGTCACCGGCGTCATCATGAAGTGGTGGCCACCGGCCATGATGGCGACGTACTGCTTGCCCTTGTATTCATACGTCATGGGCGTCGCCTGTCCGCCACCGGGCAGGACATCGTTCCACACCTCGCGTCCGGTATGGATGTCGAAGGCGTGGATCATGTTGTCCGTCGTCGCGGCAACAAAGATCAGACCACCGGCGGTAATGACCGGGCCGCCATTGTTGGGCGTGCCAATGGTCAGCGGCAGGTGGGTGGGCAGGCCGAACGGGCCGTTGGCGCGCGCGCTGCCCAGCGGGTGCTGCCACAGCACCTTCTGCGTGTGCATATCGATGGCGGTGATCATGCCATAGGGCGGGCGGTTGCACATCATGCCCGTATATTCATCCCAGAACGGGGAGACCACGATGCCATACGGTGTTTCCGCCATGGCCCCTGCCCCTTCGGCACCGCCGCCACCGGGCTTGTAGTTGGGGTCATCCACCGGCATCAGTCCCAGCTTGTCCGCCTTCTTGCGGCTGACCAGCTGGTCATACATGGGCGTGTTGTTCCAGTTGGCGATCAGGATGCCGGTCTTTTCATCATAGGCCACGCTGCCCCAGTCGGACCCGCCGTTATAGCCGGGATATTCCAGCCACGGCTTGTCGATGCTGGGCGGGGTGAACTCACCCACATAATGGGCACGGCGATATTTCAGGCGGCAGTACAGCTGATCGATGGGGGACATGCCCCACATGTCAGCTTCCTTCAGCGGTGCGAAGCCCAGACGCGGCATGCCAACCGACCACGGCTGCGTCGGTGCGCGCGTATCGCCCGGTACCATGCCCGGAGATGGCGCGGGCCGTTCCTCCACCGGCAGCACCGGCTCACCCGTGCGGCGGTCCAGCACGAAGGTCTGGCCACGCTTGGTCGGCATGATCAGCGCGGGAACGCTGCTGCCATCCGGCTTGGTGAAGTCCATGAGTGTCGGCTGCGACCCGATGTCGTAATCCCACACGTCCTTGTGCACGGTCTGGAACACCCAGCGCGGCTCACCCGTTTTCACGTCGATCGCGACAACGGCGGAAGACACCTTTGTTTTCTTCAGGTGAACGCATGGCGCTGTAATAATCGGCGGCGGAATTGCCGGTCGGCACGTAAACCAGACCCAGCGCATTGTCGCCAATCATCGCAGCCCAGGAATTGGGGGTGCCACGGCTGTAATGTTCGCCTTCCTTCGGTTCGCCATGTTCATGCGGACGGTTGACGTCCCATGCCCACAGGAAGCGACCGGTTTCGGCGTCGTAACCACGGATCACGCCCGACGGTGCCCAGCGGCGCTGGCCATCGAGGACTTCCTGGTTGGTGATGATCGCGCCATTGACGATCGGCGGCGGCGCGGTTTCGGCCACGAAACCGGGCACGGACTCACCCATCCCCTTCATCAGGTTGACCATGCCGTGCCAGCCGAAGCCCTCGCACACCTTGCCGTCCTCGCTGTCTACTTCGATCAGGCGTTCATCCAGCGTGGCTTCAAGGATACGGTGGTGGCAGTGCTCGCCTTCCGGCACGGTGGAGGACGTGTAGTACACAACCGCCTTACACGCCGCCGTATAGGGAATGCTGTCGTATTTTTCATTGGCGTGGAAGTGCCAGACTTCCTTGCCCGTGGCCGGGTCGATGCGCATCATGTCGTTCATGGCCGAACACATGTACAGCCCGTCCCCCACCTTGATCGGCGTGGTTTCGGCGGCCCACTTGTTCACCTGCCCCGGCGCGGGCTTGCTGCCGGTATGGTAGATGAACGCACGCTTCAGATGGCCGACATTGGACGGCGTGATCTGGTCCAGCGGCGAGTAGCGCGTGGCCCTGTCATCACGGCCATAGCCGGGCCAGTCATCATGCGCGGGGTTGGCCGTGACCTGCTCGACCATCGGCGTGGCCTCGCTGGGTTCGGCGGGCGGGCCGTCGGGAATGTTGGCGGCATTCACGCCGGGCGCCTGCGGCGCGTTGGGCGACGGAGGCGAAAATGCATCCTGCGGCGGCGTGGGCGTGCCGGGGGATACGGTGGCGTTGCCATTGCCCGGCGGCTGGTCGGCGGGGGGTACCTGCGCCAGTGCGGAGACACCGGCAGTACCGGCAATAATGGTGGCGCCCAGCAGCAGGGTGCGCAGGATCGGGGTATGGTTGGACATCATGCGACCTCCCGCACATGGGTTGTGCGTGCCTGTTCCGCACGCCGCAGCACCGGCAGGCACAGCGCCACGCCAATGGCCAGCAGGGTGGGACCGAACACGCGCGGCAGCAGCCCCCAGCCGTCCAGTCCGACCTCCCAGAATGCCCACAGCCATGTAAAGGCGCATGCCCCCAGATACAGCAGGCCACCGGCCGGACGGCCCATGGCCATCAGCACGCCAGCCACCGTAACCACCAGACCGCAGACAACGTAGTAAAGCGAGCCACCAAGGAACGCGAGTTCCGCGCCCATATAGACCAGTGGCAGGCCGAGCAGGATGATGATGACCGCAAGTAATAGCGTCGCCCATCCTGCGGCGCTGTGCGGTTTCATGAAAGCAGACATAATGGATGTTCCTCCAGTATCATGAGGCGGAGGCTAGTCCCGCGCCCGTTAAACGCGAAAAAACGAAATCGCGAGGTTGGTCACGACTTTATTACTATTGTTTCAGAACTATAAGTATTCCGCCACAAAATGGCTGTTGCCATGTCGGATCGTGAATCCAGACCTGCCACGGTTGCAGACAAAATGTTTTTTTTACTTCTCGATGACCAGATCGGGAACCATTACGGATGCAGCCCGCGCGGGTGCGGCCAGATACAGCCCCGCCTCCGCCGCCACCCGCAGCGCACGCGCCGTTGGCGCCGATACCGCCACCAGTCCCGGCATGCCCGCCATGATCGCCTTATGCGCCATTTCATACGAACACCGGCTGGTAATCACGCAGAACCCGCGCCCGAAATCCACCCCGTCGCGCAGGCCCGCCCCCACCAGTTTGTCCAGCGCGTTGTGGCGGCCGACATCCTCACGCACATGCATGATTTCACCATCAGGCGCGCACCACGCGGCGGCATGCAGCATGCGCGCGCGGGCATTGAGCACCTGCCGCCCCGGCAGCGCCGCCAGCGCACGGCCCACCGCCATCAGGTCGGGCGGCGCGTCAGGCACCGTGCGGCGCGGGCGGTCCAGCACGTCACGCGCATCCGTGCCGCATACGCCACAGCTGGTGCGCCCCGTCATCGCCCGCCGCCCGCGCGCCAGCAGCCGGTGAAAGGACGGGCCGTCTATGCGCATCTCCACCCCCGCATGATCGTCCCCCGCCCGGACCGTGACATCTTTCAGCGCCGCAAGGTCGGGAATGATCCCTTCGGTCAGGGCGAAACCCGTGGCAAAGTCACGCAGGTCCAGTGGCGTCGCCATCATCACCCCATGCGCCATGCCGTTGAAGGACAGGGTCACGGGGGTTTCCTCGGCAATGTCCAGCGTGCGCCGGATGGCTGGCGCGCCGGGCGCATGCACCGTCATGGCGCAGGGTACGATGGCGGGCGGCAGGGGGCGGGTCATGGCATGGTCCTTCGTCCGCCATGGCGGATCACGACGGGCGGCCTGCGCCCGGCGCGAAATGGCGGGGCAACAGGTCGCCGCATGGCGGCTGTCATGACGTCAGTCACGTACATATTGCCGGGCCATGGCGTAATCGTCCGGGGTATTGATGTTCATGAACGGGTCCGGCCCACCGGGCGGCACGACAAACGCCACCCCACGCGCGCCCAGTGCCTCGGCCAGCGTGCGCACGCGGGTCACCTCGCGCCGGGTGGCGGGTGTCATGTGGCCCAGTTGCCTGGCCAGCAGGTCGCGGCAGCCCACCGGCCATGCCGCGACAAGGCTGTGCCGTTGCCCGCCGCTGACGGCAAAGGACGGCGCAGGCAGCAGGCGGGACACAAGGTCGGCAGGGATGAACGGCGTATCGCCCGGCACCGTCACCAGCACGTCACACCCCTGCCCCGCCGCCCAGTCCAGCCCGGCCAGCACGCCAGCCAGCGGCCCCACGCCCGCAACCGTATCGGCCAGAACCGGCAGGCCATGGGCCGCAAACCGCGCCGGGTCGCCATTGGCGCTCAGCGCAATGGCGGCGCAGCACGGACGCAGGCGGGCAACAATACGCCCAAGGCAGGTCTCGCCCCCCAGCACCAGAAGCGGCTTGTCACCACCGCCCATGCGCTGCGCCATGCCACCTGCCATGACCAGGCCGGCCACGCGTGGCGGCTGCACCCCGCGCATCACTGCCCGCATTGCGCATGGCGGCCCGGGGCCGTACCCTGCGCCGGTCTATTGGCCAGTCCATTCAGGAGGTGCGTTTCATGTCCCATCCACCACGGCAGGCGGTGATCGGCATAACCGGGCGCAGCGGGTCGGGCAAGACGCACCTGCTGTCGCGCCTGCTGCCGGTGCTGCGGGCGCGCGGGCTGGCTGTGTCCACCATCAAGCATACGCATCATGATATCGACATGGACCGGCCGGGCAAGGATTCCTGGCTGCACCGCAACGCGGGTGCGGCCGAAGTCATGCTGGCGACGCCGGGCCGGTGGGTGCTGCAGCATGAATGTACGGACGCGCCCCCGTCGCTGACGGACCTGCTGGCGTCCATGCGCCGCACCGACCTGGTGGTGGTTGAAGGATTTCACGCCACCACGCCCGCCTGTATCGAGGTCTATCGTCCCGCCACCGGTAAGGAACCGCTGTTCCGCCATCAGGACAACATCATCGCCATCGCGACGGATACACCCCACGACCCTGCCCTGCCCGCGCACCTGCCGGTGCTGGATGTGAACGATGCCGGGGCCATTGCCGATTTCGCATGGCGGCATGCCTGTTCTGTCGTGCTGGACTGAAGGGGGCATTGTCTCATCCGGAAGTCATATTCAGGGGTTCAGGAATTACTTTTTCATCAAAGGCAGCGTTCGCGGGAGCGTTTTGAAAACAGCTTCACCAGAAACGCCACCCGGCTGTCACGCCCGATCGGGGACATGACCTACATATCAGCGCGAAGCGGCATACCCCATGCAGGCTGCCCCGCCCGGATCGGGCTGTCCTGCGTTACGGCCAGCAGCGCATCCGCGCGGGAAAAGGCGATGATGTCAGACGCCCCTACCGTTGGCACGCGCCGGCACAGCCAGCCCTGCGGCCCCGGATGCAGGCTGACGGGAATGAACAGCGTTACCCCCGGTGGCGCATCCGCCGTGAAATCGGCCGTGGCGCATACACCGGGCCGTGGCATGTCCTGCCCCATGATCGTCCGCAGATAGGGCCACACGAACATCAATGCGCAGATGGCCGCAGCCCCCGGGTTGCCGGGCAGGCAGAATATGGTCTGGCCATCATGTTCCAGCACCGTCAGCGGACGGCCGGGCCGGATCGCAACGCCCCGGAACATCACCCGCGCGCCCGCATCGCGCAGGATATCCAGCATATGGTCCGTATCCCCGACCGATATGCCGCCGGTGGTCACCATGACATCGGCACCGCGCCGCGCGGCATGCAGGCAGGCGGCCTGCCGTGCCACGTTATCGGTGGGGGCGGCATGGGTGGTCACGCGCGCACCGATGCCTGTCAGCATGGACGCCAGCATGGGGGCGTTTGAATCAGGGCATGCGCCCGGCGCATCCGCCGCCAGTTCCGCACCATTGGACACGACCGAGACGCGCGGCCTGCGGATGACCGCGACATCGCCCACACCCTGACTGGACAGAAGGGCGACGTGCCGCCAGTCCAGACGCTGACCGGCAGCCACAAGCCGCGTGCCGGACGCAAATTCCTCCCCCTGCCTGCGGATGTTTGCCCCGGATGCGGGCAACGGCGCCGTCGGGGCAACGGTCCCGTCCACAACCGCCATGCGCTCGGCAGCCATGACACAGTCCGCACCCGCCGGGATGTGCGCACCGGTCAGGATGGCGCGCGCATGACCCGGTGCAAGGGATATCGCCGCATCCCCCGCTACCGTCCGACCCGCGACCGGCAGCCGGCCATGCGCCACCATGGCGTCATGTGCAAAGGCATAGCCGTCCATGGCAGAAATATCGGCAGGCGGGCGACAGGTCCGCGCCATGATGTCGGCCGCCGCCACCCGTCCCGTCGCCCGCGCCACCGGCACGCGGGTTGCGGGGGGCATGACCCGCGCGGCACGATCGCGCACCAGCCGCAGGGCGGTGGCGTAATCCACCTGCCGCGCGAAACTGTTGGTTTTCATGATCGGACCGGGTTCAGGCCGGTTCGGGCTGGGCTGCGGGCGCGGCGGCGGTCACGCGCACCGGTATGGACTTGGCAGCGGGCGTTCCGGCGATCTGGTCAAAATGCGACAGTGGCAGCAGTGGGTTGAGTTCGGGATAATACCCCGCAATCGACCCGCGTGGCATGGGGTACGGCACCACCATCAACCCGTCCACCCGGCGCTGCGTGCCATCGGTGCTGATGGTTTCAAGGTCGGCCATCGCCCCGTCCACCAGACCGCGTGCCGCCATGTCGTCTTTATTCATGAAGACGACCATGCGGGTGTTGTACACACCACGGTAACGGTCATTATTGGTATAGACCGTGGTATTATACTGGTCGTGCGACCGGATGGTGGACAGGCGCAGCATGTCCGGGCCGCCTATGGGCGTGTCCTCGTCCAGTCCGTCAAAGAGCAGGAAATTGGCCTTGCCCGTTGGCGTATTCCATATCCGCTGGCGTGGCGGTACCGGCAGCGAAAAGCCCTTGCCCTGACGGATGCGCGTGTTGAAATCCGCATACAGGTCGGGATAGACCTGCGCGATCGTGTCGCGGATCAGGTCGTAATCATCGACAAAGCCTTCCCAGTCGATCGTGCTGTCCGGCAGGGTTGCACGGGCCATGCGGCAGACGATCTCGATTTCCGAACGCAGGTCGGCGCTGGCGGGGTGCAGCACGCCGTGGGACCGCGTAACACCGGACATCGCATCCTCGATGGTCACGAACTGCGGGCCGGTTTTCTGCATGTCGATTTCGGACCGGGCAATGACCGGCAGGATCAGCGCGTCACGTCCATGCACCAGGTGCCCGCGATTGAGCTTGGTGGCGATGCCCACGGTCAGGTCCAGGCGCGCCATCGCTTCATACGCCACGGGCGTATCGGGAATGGCGTGGATGAAGTTGCCACCCATGCCAATGAACACCCTGGCCGTACCATCAATCATGGCCTGCACGGATTCAATGACATGGTGCCCATGTTCGCGCGGCGGGCTGAAGCCGAACGCCGCCTGAAGCCGGTCGAGGTAGATGGATGTCGGCTTTTCATCAATACCGACCGTGCGGTCGCCCTGCACGTTGGAATGGCCGCGCACGGGGCAGATACCGGCTCCGTCCTTGCCAAAATTACCGCGCAGCATCAGCAGGTTGGCGATCTGGTGGATTACGCGCGATCCCTGCTGGTGCTGTGTTACGCCCATGCCGAAGCAGATGATGGTGGCGTTGGAGGCGGCATAGATCCCCGCCACCCGGCGGATCTGTTCTTCCGACAGGCCCGAGGTGGCGACGATATCGGGCCACCGTGTCGCCTCGATATCCGCCTTCAGCGCCGCAAACCCGTCGGTATGTTCAGTAATGAAGGTATGGTCCAGTACGGCCGGCTCGCCCTTGGCGGCGGCATCTTCATCCATCTGGAACAGGGTTTTCATCACACCCTTGAGGAACGCGACATCACCACCAATGCGCACGTGACAGAACTCACTGGCGATGGGTGTTGACCCGAAGGTCGCCATCTTGATCGGGTCCTGCGGTTCGGTAAAGCGGATCAGCGCGCGTTCAGGCATGGGGTTGACCGCAACGATCGGCGCGCCGCGCTTACGCGCATGCACCAGTTCGGTCATCATGCGCGGGCTGTTGGTGCCGGTGTTCTGGCCAATGATGAAAATGGCCTCGGCATGGGCAAAGTCCTTCATCTGCACCGTGCCCTTGCCGATACCGATGGACATGGGCAGGCCACGGCTGGTCGGCTCGTGGCACATGTTGGAACAGTCGGGGAAGTTGTTGGTGCCAAACGCACGGACAAATACGGAATACAGGAACGCCGCCTCGTTGGAGGTTCGGCCGGAGGTATAGAATTCCGCCTGGTCCGGATGATCGAGCGCGCGCAGGTGGCGTCCGATCATGGCATAGGCTTCGTCCCAGGTGCACGGCACGTAATGGTCGGTCGCGGCGT
Organism: Komagataeibacter oboediens; assembly: GCF_018491655.1. Classification (NCBI taxonomy): domain Bacteria; kingdom Pseudomonadati; phylum Pseudomonadota; class Alphaproteobacteria; order Acetobacterales; family Acetobacteraceae; genus Komagataeibacter; species Komagataeibacter oboediens. Next base: position 79,400 of record NZ_JABLUU010000008.1, read on the forward strand.
CATAGCGCATGGGCTGGGTCAGGCGGCCCTGCTCCTCCAGCCAGTGATCGCTGCGGGACATAAGGTCGGTTACGGTATGGGTGGCAAAGAAGTCCGCGCCAACCTTGCGCTTCGTCGCCTCGAACGCCAGCGCCTTGGCCCCGTTTTCACAGAACTCCAGTGTCTTTTCACGGTCGGGGTCGGGCCATGCGCAGCTTGGGCACTTGAACCCGTCCGGGTGGTTCATGGCCAGCAGCGCGCGCGACCCCTTGGCCAGCACGCTCTGTTCCATCAGCACCCGCGCGGTGGCGTTCGCCGCCCCCCATCCGCCGGCGGGATGGGTATAGGGTTTGAATTCCGGTTTGTCAGACATGGCAACCTCCCCGTGTGTGCACGCAGGAAACCGCCCCAATCGCCGTATTGCAATCGCAAACGGCAAGATTTTACCATAAATAACAGAGATTTATATGATCATAACCGCAGATTATCAGGTGTGGATACCCATCCGGCCTGTCATCTGTATATAACCGAATATAGTTATGGACGTCCATAGTCCTGTCATGACGGTCAGACTAGATATTGCGCGGCATGATGTCGTGCAGCGTGGTCTGGTCCAGAACCCCCATGAAGGCATCCAGCGACCGCGACAGCAGGTGCCGCAGGCGACAGATGTCCGCCAGCACGCAATGCTGTCCGTTTTCAGGCTGGCACGACACGATGGCCTGCATGTCGGCCTCCATCAGGCGCACGATATCCCCGATGATGATGTCCTGTGGTATGCGCGGCAGGTGCAACCCGCCGGACCGGCCCCTGCGCGCCTCCACGATTCCGCTGTTGGACAGACGGTTGACCACCTTGACCAGATGGTTGTGGGAAATGCCATGATGGGTGGAGATTTCATGCACGGACACGCGTCGGCCTTCATTGCAGGCAAGATAGACAAGCACGCGGATGGCATAATCGGTATGAAGGGTCAGGCGCATGACGGGGTGTTCACGGCCTCCCTGTCCCGGTGGCTGTCGCATATGCCTGTCGCGGCGATGGCGCGGTTCCCTGCCCTGATGGCGGGCACGGCCCCGTATTGTAACATGCGGCGCATGGGTATCCTGTGATCAGACATGGTGACGATATAAAACAAGTATTAAAAAAAGACCGGATCGGTACACACTGCAACCTAAAAGTGTGCTGCCACACTCCCCATAAATAATTTTTATTGTGTTATAAATATAATTTATACGTTTCTCGTAATAATTTAAGGAAATCATCTTACTGATTCAGGTTCTTTATGCAGAAAATAAATAAAACCCTCTTTTATTATTTTTTATGGAATCAATGTTTCTTCTGCCCGGTTAACATATCATGCAGCGTCACGCCGTCCAAAACTGCCATGAATGCACCGATGGACCGCGTGATCACCCCGCGCAGGCGGCAGGTATCCGCCAGAATACACGGCTGTCCCTTGCCCGGTATGCATGGCACGATGGCCGCCGGCAGGTCGGCTTCCATCAACCGCACGACATCGCCAATCAGTATATTCTGCGCCGCCCCTGCCAGCTCCAGCCCGCCACTGCGCCCACGCCGCGCCAGGACGATGCCATTGCTGGACAGGCGATTGACAACCTTCACAAGGTGCGTTTGCGAAATCCCGTGAACATCGGCAATTTCCTGAATCGCAACCCGTCTGCCCGGGTTCTGTCCCAGGTAGATCAGGATGCGAATGGAATAATCGGTATAAAGTGTCAGGCGCATGGCACCTCATGACGCCTGCAGCGCGACTTCGGTATGATCTGGCGCAAGGATATGTTCCGCCAGCACAAGATTTGCTGCCGAAATGGGTGGAGAAATGTAGAAACCCTGAATTCGGTCAACATTCATCGCAACCAGGATGTCCATCTGCTCCTTTGTTTCCACCCCGCTTACGGTCACGCTCAGGCCAAAGGCATGGGCCAGTCCCGTCAGGTGGGCGATCACGTCACGCGCCTGCTGGCTGTGTTCAAGGTCGCACACCAGCCGGCGCGATATCTTGGCCTGCGTGAAACGGATGTCACGCAGCACCGCAATCGGCAGCGTCGCCAGCCCGAAATCATCCAGCGTCAGCTGGAACCCCAGATCAGCCAGTTCCTGCAACCGCAGCAGCACCCTGTCCGACCGGCGTCCCGCCAGCACGCTTTCGGATATTTCCAGCACGTAATCGCTGGCGTCGCCGCCCTGCCGCTTGATCTCGGCTTCAAGATCATTCTGGAACCCGACATTGAGCAGATCCAGCCGTGACAGGTTGATGGTCAGGTTGGGATAGGTGGACAGGCTGGAATTCCACAGCCGCATGTCATTCTGGAATGACTTGACCAGACGCGGGCTCATGGCCTGCGCGAGTGCTGCGTCAAGGAACACGTCGCGGAAGCTTTCCGCCGCCAACAGCCCCCGCAGCGGGTGGTGCCAGCGCAGCAGGGCCTCGATCTGGTCGCACCGGCCGGTCTCAAGGTTCAGGATCGGCTGGTAATACAGTTCGAACTGGTCCTTCTCCACCCCCTCGCGCGCATCGGTCAGGATCTGCGCGCGTTCCAGCGCATGCTGGTGCAGGGTGATGTCGAACATGCGCGCCTGGTGACCACCGGCGCGCTTGGCGGCATACAGCGCGATATCGGCGTTTTTCTGCAGCGATTCCGCGCTTTCCTGACTGGCGACGGGGCTTATGCCGATGCTGCCGGACACATTGACCACGGTATTGCCGACCTCGATCGGCGCTTCAAGGATAGCCAGCAGCCGTTCCAGAATGGCCGTAAGCTGCGTGGTGCGCAGTGTGTGGTTGAGGATAAGCGCGAATTCGTCCCCACCCAGCCGGCATACCGCATCCTGCGGGCTGACCAGTTCCTGCAGCCGCCGCGAAATGACCTTCAGCACCACATCGCCCGCATGGTGGCCATGGATGTCGTTGATCTGCTTGAACCCGTCGAGGTCAAACATCACCAGCATGATTTCACGGGTGATGTTGCGGGCCTTTTCCTCTACCGCTGCCTGCAGCATGGTGTTGAAGCCGCCACGGTTGAACAGCCCCGTCAGCGGGTCGGTCGCCGCCAGCGACTTCAGCCGGTCACGGGTGTTCATAAGTTCCGTGATCTCGAAACGGGTCGCGACATAGCCCTCGATCGCACCCAGCGAGTTGTGCTTGGGCATGATGGTCGTCGCCACCCAGTACAGCGTGCCGTCCTTGGCGCGGTTACAGATGTTGCCGCGCCAGATATCCCCCGAACGGATGGTACGGTACATCTGCCGGAAGAAGCTGGCGTCATGATACCCGGAATTGACGATCCGGTGCGTGGCCCCCAGCAGTTCATCACGCGGGTAGCGGCTGATTTCACAAAAGCGGTCATTGACGTAAGTGATCACGCCACGCACGTCAGTAATGGCGACGATCAGGACATTGTCCACCACATCGGCCCAGAAATCGGAATCCTTGTGGGTGAGCGCACGCAGGCGATCATCGTGTTTGAGTGACATGGCGTTGCTCCATCTGTCGCCTTGAATGGATCAGGACTTTGCTTTGGCTGCGGGTGCCGGGGCCGGTTTGGCGGGCTTGGCCGCGGGTTCCGGGGCTGCGGGCTGTTCCGCCGCCGGTGCCGCCGCCTGCCTGGCCGCGCTGGCGCGGGCGGCTTCGATTTCGCGGATGACGGCAGGCGCGCCCCCCTTACGGACCCACTGTTCCAGATCGCGCGGCGCCAGCGGCTTGGCGAACAGGTAGCCCTGCATCACGTCACAGTTCAGTTTTTCCAGCAGGTCACGCTGCTGTTCGGTCTCCACCCCTTCGGTCACCACCGTCATGCCAAGGCGCGAGCCAATGCCGATCACGGCCATGGTCACGGCCTGCGCGTTGGTGTCGTATTCGAAATCATTGATGAAGCTGCGGTCGATCTTGATTTCCGTCAGCGGCAGGCGCGTCAGGCGCGACAGCGACGAATACCCCGTCCCGAAATCATCCATCGACAGGCCACAGCCAAGGTTGCGGATGGACTGCAGCACTTCCTCGGTATCGCGGCTGTTGTCCATCATCACGCTTTCGGTGATTTCCACCGTCAGGCGCGCGGCCTTGAGGTCGTGGTCCTTCAGCAGGGCGGCGATGTGTTCAGGCAGCGCGCGGTTGCGGAAATGCACCGCCGACAGATTCACGGCCACGGTCGGCACATGGATGCCGTCGCGGTCCCATTTCACGATCTGGCGGCAGGCCTCCAGCAGCGACCACCGGCCGATGGCCTCGATCTGGCCGGTTTCCTCCGCCACCGCAATGAAGCGCGAGGGGAAAATGTTGCCAAGGTGCGGATGGTGCCAGCGCGACAGGGCTTCCACCCCGCTGAGTTCAAGCGTATGCGTGCGCACCTGCGGCTGGTAATGCAGCTGCAGCATGCCCTGCGCCAGTGAATCACGCAGCGCGGAGCCCAGCACCAGACGGTCCTGCGCCACCTGGTTCTTTTCAAGGTTGGCGAAGCGGAAGATGCCGCGCCCGTCCTCCTTCGCCTGCCGCATGGCGGTATCGGCATGGCTGAGCAGGGATTCACTGTCCGGCCCGTTGGCGGGGAACGTGCTTATGCCGATGGAACACGAGATGGACAGCGTGTTCTGGCCGATCTGCAGCGGACGGCCGATGGTTTCCAGAAGTTTGTGGGCGATTTCCTCGATCCGCTTGCCTTCGCAGTCGGGCACCACCACCACGAATTCATCCCCGCCCGAGCGGCTGATCACGTAATCATCCTTGGCGATGGAGCGGATGCGCCCTGCGATCTCGACCAGGAACTGGTCGGCATAGACATGGCCCAGCGCGTCGTTGATGTCGCGGAAGCGGTCGATGTCCAGCATGAAGATTGCCAGCGTCCGGTTACCCGGCTGGGCGATGATGTCTTCCATCACCCGGTGCAGCGCACCACGGTTCAGCAGGCCGGTCAGGGAATCATAACGGGCAAGCTGGGTCAGGTGCGTCTTGGTGGCGTGCTGTTCCAGCGCCAGCGCGCAGAACGGCAGGCACGATCCGACCAGCCGCTGCGGCCATGCGCCAAGCTGGTTGGGTTCGCGCAGGTACAGCGCGAAAATGCCCGTCACCCGCCCGTCGCCCGCCAGCACCGGGGCGGCATAGCACGACTGCAGCCCCAGCGAACGGCACATGGACTGGTAATTGTCCCATACCAGACGGCCGGTATAGGACGGGTTGGCCATAAGCTTTTCCACGTCGGACGGCGACGGCACGGTGGTTTCCAGCGCATTGCGGATGCGCGGCGGCAGGGCGGACGTGCAGATCACCCGCCACGGCTGCGCGTCATCCAGCACCAGCAGGGCGGCGACGGAATTGGGAACGAAGGCCTCGACCTTGCGGCAGATCAGTTCCCCGAGATCCTGGATCAGCATGTCGCTGGCCAGCGCCTGCAGCACATCGTTCTGCAGGATCAGGATCTTGCGGCGCTGGCTTTCCTCCGTGACGTTTTTCATCACGCCCATGTAATAGGTCAGCTTCCTGCCATCCTTGTCGATCTGCACCTTCGACAGGGACAGTTCGCCGCAGATGTATTCGCCATCCGCCCGCGTGAATTCCACTTCGCGCGACGTGCCGACAATGCGGTTGTGGCCACTTTCGCGGTTGCGGTCGATGTAGCGGTCATGCTCATGACGCAGGCGCACGGGCACCAGGCAGTCCACGTTGCGGCCCATGACTTCGGCACGCGGGATGCCCCACAGGGATTCCGCGGCCTGGTTGTAGAAGATGATTTCGTTGTCCTGGCCGATGATGACCGTGGCGTCGATCGCCTGCTCCAGTGCGGGCAGCAGGATTTCGGTGGTGAGTGCTGTGATCTCGGACATCTGCGTGCTGTCTTTCTTCGCTGTCATTCGGAATGGGCCACGATCGCGCGCAGGCGGTCAGGGTCGAGAATGTGTATGGCGCGCCGTTCGCGGGAGATGAGCTTCTCCCGGTGAAAGGCGCTGAGCAGACGGCTGACCGTCTCGGTTGTCAGGCCGAGGAAATCGGCTATGTCGGCGCGGGAAATGCCGGGATCGACCGGCCACAGTTCGCCCCGTCCCATCCGGGTTCCCTGCCCGATCAGGAAGGCGGCCAGCCGTTCGCGCGCCGTCTGGCGCCCCAGCATGAGCAGCCGGTTGTGAAACCCGACCAATAGCTGCCGCGTCGTACGCAGGGAGGCCGCGCACGCGCCGGGCGATGTTTCATGAAGGTGCCGCAGGTAGGGTGCGGGCACACACGCCACGCGCAGCGTGCGCATGGCTTCGGCACTATAGTGATAATGGGTGCAGGGATAGGCAGGCAGCACGTCGCCTTTATGAGCGAAGCCAATGATCTGTCGCCGTCCATCCGGCAGGGACTTGAACAGGCGCGCCCCCCCGCTCACCACATGGAAGTGCATGCTGGCGGGAGTGTCTTCCGTCATGAATTCCTGCCGGTCGCCAAAACTGCGCTCCATTCCGGCCGGATGATTATGAGGCTGCGTTAAAGACATCTTTATCTTTTTCTGTTCCCAACAGGACTGCGATAGTCGTGATTAATGACATAATTTTGCCATAAGTTAATTTGTAAAATACATGCAGAATAAACATTCGGAATTGTTTAATTTTTCGCACATCTTATATTTTCATGTAATTGTCGAACGACTGCTGCAGCCTGTTCTGTAAGTATCCCGCCATGCGCGGCCTGGTGGCTGGTCTGCAGGGTTTGGCGCGTCCCGACCGCTGAGGTCTCCACGGGCGACATGGCACGGTTGCATGGATATGCGGTCCGTCCGGCTGCCGCCATGATCTGGATCACGTCTGGCCCGGGCATGCTCCCCGTCGCCACGCGGGTCGGGCACAATGCCCGGTTTACCGCGATCCGTCAGGGGGATCGCGCTGCTCTTCTCCCTCTGCGCCGCCGGGGCATGTCGCCCGGAATACTGCGGCGCCAGTTCGGTTGCCTCGCCTGTCACGACCGGGATGGATGGCCCCGTCGCGTGGTGAATGCCCGGCCCCGTTGTCAATAACGATAAAGCCGGGCGGCCTGCCTACACCCGCGTGGACAGTGTAAACGGCCGGTATGGTCAAGTAATCACCCGCCCTGCATTGCAGCAGTCCGGACGCGATCTTTCTTTCGTTACCTGTTATCGTTCCCTGCTGCACAATGCGGCAGGGGTGGAGCCATATGCTGGTCATGCCATAAGCATGAGCCATGACCATTGCGCAAACAGTTTAATATTTCATGAAAATATATTGAAATATATTGAAATATGGAAATAAAATTTGTGAAAAATACATCTGAAAATAATTTTATCATGTAACGGAAATATTTTTTTAAATAATCCCCCCGGGGGTAATACCCTACCCGTCAGGCCCCGCCGCGCGCCGTGTTCCGGTGCACGGGCAGGCCCGTCAGGATCATGGCAGTGGACGGGCGCGTGGCCGCCACATACAGCAGTTGCTGCGTTTCCAGCACGTTCGTCGTGGCCCGGCGGGTAATATCACCAATATCGACAAACACACGGCCAAACGTACTGCCCTGCGCGGTATGCACGGTCATGGCATACACGGCCTGCAGCCGCCCGATGCCACGACGGAACACGAAACGGTGCTGCCAGCGCGCGCGTTCTTCCGCCGCTTCGCGCCTCAGGCGGCGTTCGATGGCCGCCATGTCCGCGCCGGGACGCAGGATGGGCACGGGTACCTCCTCGCCTGTCAGTGTCCGTAGCACAACGTCATACACCGGCAGTTCGGTGGTCCAGCCCGCGACCTTTGACGTGGCGGGAAAGGCATGGCGCAGGATGGCAGGACGGATGTCGATCACTTCCGCCTCCTCATTGGTGGCGACGACAACACGCCGTCCTTCCACATCCATCACCGGGGTACGCGCGATCACGCGCTCGCCCGCGACAAAGGGCGTGGGCGTCTCCCCCCCATGCACCCAGCGGCGCACCATGCGGTTGACCGCATCCACCCGCGCATTGGTCCAGCACAGGTACCGGAAGGCGTCGCTATCGGCGCGGAATTCATCGGATGTGAAGGCGCGCTGCATCCATGCGTCGGGCGTGCGGGGCACGAACAGGCCGGCGCCGTCATGGTGATTGGCGCGACACCATGACCAGTCCAGCGGGCCGCCCTGGCTTTCGCGTATGGCCGTCGCGGCGGCGACCAGCGGGTTGCCCGCCGCCTGCCGCACCACTGTTTCCAGATGCGAGGCCGAGCGGATGGCGAATGACGGGCTGATCGCCTCCCCCACCGGCGGCAGCTGCGCCGGATCCCCCACGAACAGCACGAACCGGTCGGGCACCAGTTCACGCACCCAGCGCATCAGTTCCGATCCCACCATGGAACATTCGTCAATGATGATGACATCGGCGGTAATCGGTTCAGGCCGGTCGGCGCGCTGCAGCACCTCGCGCCCGCCATCCTGCGTGCCGGGCTGCAGCGACAGGACATTATGGATGGTGCGGCAGGGCGCAAGGCTGCCCACCCGCGCCTTCAGCACGGCGGTTGCCTTGTGGGTCGCGGCGGTAAAGACGACCTCCGCCCCCTGTTTGCGCAGGGCACGGGCGACACGCTGCATGAGCGTGGTCTTGCCCGTCCCGGCATAGCCGGTCAGCAGGTGCGTGGCGCAGGTTTCGCGCGCGGTCAGGATTTCCGCCAGCGCACGTTCCTGGCATGTCGTCAGCTCCAGGCGTGCCATGGACCGGAACACAGGAAACGGGTGGACACCATGGGGCTGGGAACATTCCTTCCTTCATACGCGAACGCACGCAGTATTAGGCGCGCTGGCGCGACAGGGCCAGCGGAAATGCCCCGGCCTATGCGCAGCGGCGACCGGCCACCCAGACTTCCTGCACCGTCAGGTCCGGCCCCATCACCACCATGTCCGCGCGGCGTCCATGCATGATCGCGCCGCGGTCATGCAGGCCCAGCCAGTTGGCGGCATGGGTGCTGACCAGTGCCGCCGCCTGTGGCAGGGACGCCCCGGCCTGTATGGCATTGCGCAGCGCCTGGTCCAGCGTCAGCACGCTGCCCGCCAGCGTGCCGTCCGGCAGGCGCGCCACCCCGTCCTGCACCATAACGGCCTGCCCCCCCAGCGAACTGGGGCCATCGCCGCCGCCGGTGGCGCGCATGGCGTCGGTCACGAAAACCAGCCGCCGCCCCATGACCCGGTGCGCAAGGCGGAACAGGGCGGGATGGACGTGATGGGTATCGAAAATCATCTCGGCATAGGCGTCATCGCTGCACATCAGCGCCGTGGCGGGACCGGGCGCGCGCGCCATGACGGGCGGCATGGCGTTGAACATGTGCGTGCCACCCGCAACCCCGCCGCCGCCACATATGCGGCAGATGGCGCGGTCCGTCTGTTCATGATCCGCCTGCGTGTGACCGATGCTGACCCGTATGCCCGCATTGACGAACTGCTGGATGGCGGTATCGGCATGTTCCACTTCCGGCGCCAGCGTCACCAGCTTTACGGCGCCGGTCCTGATCACCGCGCTGACCCGCGCGGGCACGGGCGGCAGGGCGTGTGCCGGCTGCGCACCAAGGCGGTGGGGGCTGATGAACGGCCCCTCCAGATGCGCGCCGGGAATGCTGGGGCCGCCATAGGTGCCATTGCGCATGACATCAGCCACCGCGTGCAGCGCATCGGTTATGTCCGACCATGGCGCGGTAATGGTGGTGGGCAGCAGGGTCGTGGTGCCCTGCGCCATGTGGAACATCGACATGTGGCGGATCGCGACCACACCATCCATGGTATCCGCCCCGCCGCCGCCGTGGACATGGGCATCAATGAAGCCAGGCAGGATATAGCGGTCCGGCACGTTATGCGACAGCGGCCGCACGTCGGTAATTGAGGTATCGAACACGACACGACCCGGCATGACCCGGTCTGACAGGACGATATGGCCATCAATATTCACGGTGCTGCTTTCCCTATTCCCTCAGGTGGACGCTGTCTGTGCGTGTTACCGCGTTGCGGCAGCGGACACCATAACCTGACGGACATATGCCGGCCATTGCATGCCGCCAGCCCGCATGGCAGGGCCTGCGGGCGGATGCACCGGGACAGCGTGTCCCGCGTCCGGTCCGGGAACGGGCAGGAATTATGTCAGCAGCCCGCACGTCCTGCCGGGCAGCGGGCAGCGGGCAGCGGGCAGCGGGCAGCGGGCAGCGGGCAGCGGGCACATCATGGTGTCAGAAGCACGGGGAAACAGCGCCTTTATGAAAAAGGCAGCACCGGGAAACTTTTTCCTTTCCAGCCAGAATGGTACCCGATGATTTTCACCCGTTCCGGTGCGGGGACGCCTCAGCCCCCTTTCCCTTTCCGGTCACCAGTCCGTCAGGCTGATAGGCGGAAAACCATGCCGCCAGTTCTTCCGCCGGCAGCGGCTTGGAGAACATGTACCCCTGCAGCACGTCGCAATCCATGTCCGCCAGCAGGCGCCGCTGCTCCTCATGCTCCACGCCTTCGGCCACCACGGTCATGCCCAGGCTCTGACCGATGCGGACCACGGCCATGACCACGGCGCGGACCTTTTCAATGCTTTCCAGTCCGGTCATGAAGCTCCGGTCGATCTTCACCTCGTTCACCGGCAGGCCCGCAAGGTTGGACAGGCTGGAGAACCCGGTGCCGAAATCATCCATCGACATGCCGACCCCCATCTCACGCAGTTTCTGCGCCACGCGGATGGTGCGTTCGTAATTGTCGATCATGGTAATTTCGGTAATCTCGATCGTCAGGCGCTGGGGCGGAATTCCGGTTTCATTCAGCAGCTTGTCAACGAATTCCGGCAATGTTTCGTCACGGAAGTGCAGCGGCGACAGGTTGACCGATACCACCGGCACATCCACCCCGTCGCGCATCCACTGCGCCATCTGCATGCATGCCGCGCGCAGGGACCATTTACCGATCGCCTCGATCTGGCCGGTTTCCTCCGCCACGGTAATGAAGCGCGCGGGCGACACGAAGCCAAGCGACGGATCGATCCAGCGCGACAGGGCCTCCACCCCATATAGCTGGCCGCTGCGGGCATGGACCTGCGGCTGGTAGAACAGGCGCAGCCGGTCATGGGTGATGGCGTCGCGCAGGGCGGCGGCAAGGATCAGCCGGTCGCTGGCCTGCTGGTTCATGCGCGGGCTGAAGAAGCAGCAGTGGCCACCGCCATTCGCCTTGGCCTGGAACATGGCGGTTTCGGCGTTTTTCAGCAGGGTGTCCCCATCCTCGCCATTTTCGGGGTGGACGGCCACACCCAGGCTTGCGGACAGGCTGACCGGCACCGCGCCGATATGGGTGGGCGTGCTGAGCACCCGCAGGATCGTGGCGCTGAGGGAGGATGCATGCTGCTGTTCGCCATTGGTAACAATGGTGAACTGGTCCCCCCCGCTACGCACCAGCGTGTCGTCAATGGTCAGCACCTCACGCAGCTGACCTGCGATGTAGGCGATCAGCTCATCCCCCGCCGTGTGGCCAAACACGTCATTGATATGCTTGAAGTTGTCTACGCCCACAGTCAGCAGCATAAGGTTGCCGCGCACATGGCGGCGCAGCATGCGGGCCATGTTCTGGCGCAGCCAGCGGCGGTTGGGCAGGCTGGTCAGCAGGTCGAAATCCGACAGGCGGTTGATATGTTCCTTCGCCTCGTGCCGTTCAATGGCCAGCGTGCACAGGTGCAGGCTGGTGGCCACCGCCTTCTGGCACGCGGCATCGGGCAGCGCGTCGGTGCGGGAATAGCAGGTGAATACCCCCGCTATGCGGTTGTTGCGCAGGATGATGGGAGTGGCGCGCGCGGCCTTGATGCCGTTATGCAGCGTCTGTTCACGCAGGTGCTGCCAGCGCGGGTCGTGGGCGATGTCGGGACATTCGGTTACGTTGCCGGTGGCCGCCGCAATGCCGGAACAGGCCGCGCCATCGCCAATGGGCAGCGTGTCATACAGCTTGACCAGCGACAGCGGCAGGCTGGCGCGCCCCTTGCATTTCAGGTGTTCGTCCTTTTCCACCAGGTAGATGGCGGGCATGACATCGGGAATGTAGTGTTCGATGCGGCGGCAGATGAAGTCCATGACCTCATGCAGGCTCAGATCGCTTGAAATTGCTTCCAGCGTGTCGCGCTGCAGGCTGTCCAGGAAATGCTGTTCGGTAATGTCGGTCAGGACGACGACAATGTTCTCCACCTCTCCGCTTTCGCTGAAGACGGGGTTCATCGCCGCAGACACCCATATGTCGCGGCCACTGGCGTGGCGGGCGCGGATTTCCAGCGTGAAGCCGCGGGCGTTGCGGGCACCTTCATGCAGCTTGTTCAGGATGCCGATATCGGTCGTGTCCCCCGCCAGGATGACCGACAGGCCATGGCCCGTCACCCGTTCGGGGCCGAAGCCGAACATGTCGCTGAAGGCGCGGTTGACGTAAATGATGCGGAATTCGGGGTCCAGAATGGCGACGCCCCGGTCGGTTTCACGCACCACCAGCGACAGCAGGCGGATCTTTTCCCGGTCATCCACTTCCTGCGAGATGTCGCGGATCAGCGCCATGTAGCCGATCTTGCCATCCACCGCGATGCGCGACAGCGACAGGTTGGCCCAGAAGCTGGTGCCATCCAGCCGTTCCACCAGCACCTCGCGGCTGGTGCCGACGATCTTGTTGATCCCGGTTTCGCGGTTGTGGCGGATCAGGTCGTCATGGGTGGAGCGGATGTTGCGCGGCACAAGCACGTTGACATTGCGCCCGATCACGTCCTGGCGTGCGCAGTGCCACAGCCTTTCCGCCGCGCGGTTGAAAAAGGTGACGGTGTTGTTTTCATCAATCAGGACAACACCAAGAATGGTCTGTTCCAGTGCAGGAAGGACGGTAACCTGCATGTCATCTATCATGTCGCGGGGCATCGGGCTGCTTGTCTCCTGCTGACTGAAAACGAACGGGATGGGGGTGAACGGCGGCACCGGTTCCAGACATTTCCGGGCCGTTGCAATAGGCGACAGCCAGCATGGTGTTTCATGCACCCGCAGGGGTTAAGAAAGGGTATATGAAAGTATATATAAAATATTGTATTATACATTCATGTATTCACGCATGGCGCAGGCAGGTTACGGTCGGGGGCGAACGGGCATGGCGCGGCGTTACATCACAATGAGGTGTGCACGACGGCCCTGTTGCCGCCGCCACGGGGGCGGTATGCTGGCGCAACCGTCATACCGCCCCCGCAGGGGGCGGGCACGGCAATGGAACAACCCCGGCCGGGCGGCACGTGCCCCCACATGGCCATGGCAGGAACGTGCATGGGACCGACACCGGCATATCACGCAATGATGATGGCAGGGATCGCCCCCCGCCCCGCCTGCCCGCATGGCGCGGCAGGCCCCATGCCACGGGGGTGGCCGGCATGACGTGGGCCACCGACCATATCCAGCCCCATGGCTGGCTGCTGGCATGCGACGCGCGGCTGGAACGGATCGTGCGCTGGTCCGCCAATGCCCCGCGCTGCGTGGGGCGCGACGGGATGCTGGACGGCCTGCTGCTGCGTGAGGTTGTGGGGCGCGAGGCCACCCACAACATCCGCAACGCCCTCGCCACCCATGGGGAGGCCCACCGCCGCCCCGCGCTGGTGTTCGGCCAGGAAGCGCCCGATGGCAGGCGCTATGACGTGGCCATCCATACCGCGGGGCGCGACATCCTGCTGGAATGGGAACCCGCGGCCCGGCCTGATGGCGACGGGTCTTACATGTCGCTGCTGCGCACCATGATCGACCGGATCCGTGAAATCACGGATTTCGACCGCCTGTTCCGCACCGTGGTCCGGCTGTTTGCCGGGGTGCTGCGTTTCGACCGCGTGATGCTCTACCGCTTTGCCGAGGACGGATCCGGCAAGGTCGCGGCGGAATACCATGCGCCAGACCTGGAAAGCTTCCTTGGACAGCACTTTCCCGCCAGCGACATCCCCGATCCCGCGCGCAGGCTGTACAGCACCAATCTGATCCGCGTGATCGGGGATGCGGCCGCAACACCCATTCCCGTCATCTCGCCCGCCGGCATGCCGCCGCCGGACCTGTCGCATGCGCACCTGCGGGCCGCGACATCCATCCATTCCGACTATCTGCGCATGATGGGGGTGGCGGGGTGCGTGTCCGTCTCGCTCATGGTGGATGGACGGCTGTGGGGCATGATCGCGGGGCACCATTACAGCCCCCACATCATGAACATGAGCCAGCGGATCATCGCGCGCATGTTTGGCGAATTCCTGTCGCTGCAGATTACCAACCTGCTGCGCACCAAGCGGCTGTCCATGACGCGGCAGACCCATGCGCTGATCGAAACGCTGCTGAAGGGCGCGGCCCCGGTGGCGGACATGCCTGCGTACCTCATGTCGCACCTGACGGACATGCTGTCCTTCGTGCAGTGCGACGGGGCGGCGCTGTGGGTGGGCGGGCAGTGGACCCTGCACGGTGCGCATCCGCCGCCTGAAGCCATGACCGGGCTGCTGGACCTTGCCCGCCAGCGCGCGGGCACGCAGATCTGGCACACCGCCTGCCTGTCGGCACTGATTCCGGATGCGGCGGATTACGCGACACAGGCGGCGGGCGTGATGATCGTCCCGATTTCATCGCAGCCAGGCGACTACCTGCTGGTCTTCCGGCGCGAAGTCGTACGCACCCTGAAATGGAGCGCCGACCCAGCCAGCCGCCCCCGTGCGGAAGCCGAGGACGGATATTTCGGCCCCCGCACCAGCTTCGCCATCTGGACCCAGCAGGTCACGCGCGAATGCCTGCCCTGGTCGGGCGATGATGTGGAGGCGGCGGGCCTTGTCCGTTCCGCCCTGATCGAGGTCATGGGCGCATACCACCAGCTGCAGCTGAGTGAACGCGCCACGGCCGACCTGCGCCAGCGCATGCTGAACGAGGAACTGAACCACCGTGTGAAGAACATCCTGTCGGTGGTGCAGTCACTGGTCAGCCAGCCGCTGGAACCCGGCGGCACGGCGCAGGACCACGTCGACCGGCTGCGCGGGCGCATCCGTGCGCTGGCCCTGGCGCATGACCAGGCGGTGCGCAGCGAGGGCGGCGGCCTGCTGCGCGCGCTGCTGGATGCGGAACTTGCCCCCTATCGGGAACGTTGTTTCATCACATGCGACGGGCCGCCTGTCTGGCTGACGGGCCGCGCCCTGTCGGTCCTGGCGCTGGTGGTGCATGAACTGGCCACCAATGCCGTCAAATATGGTGCGCTGGGCCATGCCCGCGGGCGGCTGGACATTACATGGCTGCATGATGCCGCGCGGGATGAATGGCGCATTGCATGGCGCGAAAGCGGGGGGCCGGGCATTACGCCACCCGCGCGCCGGGGCTTCGGCTCCGTCCTGATCGAGCGTGGCTTCCCGCACGAGCTGGGGGGACACGCACATGTCAACTACCGTCCAGGCGGGCTGGAGGTGGTCATGGGCCTGCCCGCCCGCCATGCCACTGCCGCCCCGCCCCCCGCGGCGGAAGATACCGTCCCCGCCGCAGCCACCCCGGTCCCCGGAAAGGAGGAGAACGTGATTGACGCCGATATCCTGCTGGTCGAGGACCAGTTCCTGATTGCGATGGAAGCCGAATGGGCGATCGAGGAAAGCAATCTGGGGCAGGTCCGCACCGTGGCTTCGGTATATGAGGCATTGACCGCCATCCGCACCCGCCTGCCTGATGTTGCGATACTGGATGTCAACCTTGGGGATGAAAGCTCGATCGAGATCGCGCACATGCTGCGCGCGCGGGGCGTGCCGTTCATTTTCGCGACAGGCTATGCCGACCGCACAATGATCCCGCCCGACCTGCGTGATATCCCGGTGGAGCGCAAGCCATATTCCGCCACCGCACTGGCCGAACGCATCCGCCAGCTTGTCTCGTGACCGCGCGGCTTACCCGTCCCCGCCATGCCATCCGTCGTGACAGGAGTGCTTATATGCCCCGCATTTGCGCAATCCTGATGGGGGCGGCCAGTGCCGCGTCCCTGCTGTCCGCCGCGACTGCACGGGCGGCGCCCCGCACCGACCTGCTGCAGGTGCCGCCGGGATTCCATGTCAGTGTGGTGTCCGACCACGTACCGAACGCGCGCGAAATGGTGCGCGGCGCGCGGGGCACCATATTCGTGGGCAGCATGGGCGCGGGCAGCCTCTATGCCCTGACCGGCGTTGACGGCGGTGGCCCGGTGCAGGTGCGGACCATTGCCCTTGGCCTGAGCCTGCCCGTGGGCGTGGCCTATCATGATGGCGACCTGTATGTATCCGACATGCGGCGCATTGTGGTGCTGCGCGATATCGAGGACCATCTGGACACGCCACCAAAGCCGGAGGTCGTGGCCGACAACCTGCCCTACCGCCCCGGCGACCATTCGTGGAAGTTCATTGCATTCGGGCCGGACAACCGTCTGTACGTGCCCATTGGCGCGCCATGCAACATATGCGACGTGGGACGTGAATTCGGGCGCATCATATCCATGAACGCCAATGGCACGGACCGCCGCGACGTGGCGTACGGCATCCGCAACTCGGTCGGCATCACGTGGCAGCCGGGCACGGGGGTAATGTGGTTTACCGATAACGGGCGCGACAACATGGGTGATGACATGCCGTCCGATGAACTGAACCGGGTGGACGTGCCCGGTCAGTCCTTTGGCTACCCCTACTGCCATCAGGGCAACATCGCGGACCCGCAGTTTGGCAGCCGGCACCCGTGCAGCGAATTCACCCCGCCCGCCCTGCTGCTGGGCGCGCATGTCGCGGCACTGGGGCTGCGGTTTTACGAAGGCACCGAATTCCCTGCCCCCTATCACGGCAGCCTGATGATTGCCGAACACGGGTCATGGAACCGCAGCCAGCTTTCGGGGTACCAGGTGGTCAGCGTCGGTTTTGCCGCAGATAACAGGCCCCAGCCCCCCACCGTGCTGGTGGGCGGGTTCCGTCAGGGCCAGCGCGCATGGGGCCGTCCGGCCGATGTCCTGCCCCTGCCGGATGGCAGCATGCTGATCAGTGATGACCTGTCCGGCGCCATTTACCGCCTGACATATGGTGACGCCGTGCCGACGCACTGACCCCGGCGTCCCGGTTTTCCCTTTTTCGTTACGGAGGTTCCCGCCATGTCCCCGCGCGCCCTCGCACTGTCCCTTGGCCTTGCCCTTGCCGCCCTGCCGGTCCTGACCCCCGCCAAGGCCACCGTACCGCCAGCGGCCCCGCATCCTGCCATTCTGCCCGACACCACGCAGCCACCCCCGCCCCAGCGCACGTACCGGCATTTATGGACCGATGACAGGGGGATCAGCCATATCACCACCTGTCCGGTGCATGACTTCTTCCTGAAAAGCATGTCACCCCCCGCTGGCCCGCAGTGGCAGGACCCCATGGAACCACAGGTGGCAACCATCATGGTGACCGTGCAGCCCGCCCGCTGGAACGGCACATGGCACCCCGACCCGAAGCCCCAGTGGATCGTGCCGCTGCAGGGCCGGTGGTATGTCCGCGCCATGGATGGCACACGCGTGGAAATGGGACCAGGCGATATCCTGTTTGGCGAGGACCAGAACGTGCGCCCCATGGAAACCGGCCCCTATCGCGGGAAAAAGGGCCATGACGCGGGCAATATCGGCAATGGCCCGGTCACGCTGATGGTCATCCAGTTAGCCAATGCGCCGATCCCTAACCAGCCCTGCCGCTATCATTAAAATAGCTGGACGTTATCCACAGATTCCGGGGATAGGGAGAAAGATAACCCTGTGGAAAAAAATGGGAGATCCGGATTCCTGCCGTATTTTCAACGGGTTTTCCCATGCTTGTGGAGTTTGCCCCGCACGCCACGTGCCCGGAACGGCCCCTTTTGCGGGCCGGCGTGGCTGCGCATGTGGTTTTGGGGCTGTGCAGATCGGCGCGGGCGGAGAATAATGATCCGTTTTCGCAATGATGGTGGGAAGCAGCAGCATGGGTCAGTTCGTTATTCGCGGTCAGGTCATCAACCCGGTCACCCCCGACCAGGCAACGCTGACAGACTGCGTGGTGCATGTCGGGGCGGATGGCCGGATCATTGCCCGCCACGCATCCGACAGCCCCATGGCCACACAGATTCTGGACCATGCCGCCCGGCAGGGCATACCGGTCCGCACACTGTCAGCGTCACAGATGCTGATGCCCGGTTTCACGGACCTGCATGTCCACGCCCCGCAATGGCCGCAGATGGGCCGCGCACTGGACCTGCCGCTGCGTGACTGGCTGGAACAGCGGACCTTCCCGCTGGAAGCCCGCTTTGCCGATCCCGCTTTCGCCGCCCCGGTCTATGACGAAATGGTCCGCACCCTGCTGGCCAACGGCACGACCACTGCCGTGTTTTTCGCAACCATCCATGAAGAAAGCAGCCTGCTGCTGGCCCACACCTGCCTGCGTTACGGGTTGCGCGCCTTTGTCGGACTGGTGGCGATGGATGATCCGGCGCTGTGTCCCCCCCCCTATCGCAATGCCAGCATGGAACAGGCGCTGGCCGCCACGCGCCGCTTCATCCATGCCGTGCGGGCGCTGCCGGGCAACGAAGGGGAACTTGTGCGCCCCATGGTCACGCCGCGCTTCATCCCGGCATGCACGGATGGCCTGCTGCGGGGACTGGGCGAACTGGCGACGGAGGAAGACTGCCTGATCCAGACCCACTGTTCCGAAAGTGACTGGGAACATGATCATGTCCGCCAGCGGACCGGCGTGAACGACACGATGGCGCTGGACCGCTTCGGCCTGCTGCGCCGGGGCACGGTGCTGGCCCATTCGTGCCACATGACGGCAGAGGACATGGCGCTGGTGCAGGCGCGCGGGGCGGCGATCGCGCACTGCCCGCTGTCCAATGCCTATTTCGCGGGTGCGGTGCTGCCGCTGCGCGCGGCATGGCAGGCTGGCGTGCATGTGGGACTGGGTACCGACCTGTCGGGCGGGTATTCGCCATCTGTCGCGGTCAATGCCGCCATGGCCGTGACCGCGTCGCGCATGCTGGATACCGGCACCGACCCCGCCCGCGCGGCAGCGGACCGTGGCCGGCCGGGTGCGCGTCTGACCTTTGCCGAAGGACTGTGGCTGGCCACACGCGGGGGGACGTCGGCGCTGGATATCGCGGCAGGGCAGTTTGATGCGGGGCAGGCATTCGACGCCATCCTGATCGACCGCACGGCCCCCGGCAGCAACATCCTGCCCCCCGTTCATGGCGAAACAGACCGTGTGGCGGCGGACGTGGTGCAGCAGATCCTGTGCAATATCGGCAGGCCCAACATCCGGACCGTATGGGTGGCGGGACGCAAGGTGCATGACACAGGGGCGTAAACGGGACTTAAACACGCCTGTACCGTTCTGGTATGGGCGTGTCAGGAACTTTCGTATGATTTTTCAATCAGGGGTTTGGCACGCTCCAGATCATTGAGGTTACGCAGTGTCACCTCAAGGTCGCCCGTTCCGAAATGGCCCTTATTTTTAACGTTGCGTGTGAAGCCTTTTTCCAGCGCGACGGTATCCGGGTCGACCTTGAGGTAAAGCCGGAGCACATCAAGGGTCGGCTTCACTTCCAGACAGACAAAGTTCTTTATCCGCCTGAATGCAAAATAACAGTTCAAGGTTTTCTGCGTAACGTCATCACCTAGTGAAAGAAGATAGGCGACTGTATCCGAGTACAGGTTTGTAAGCGCCTCTCCCGCATCAGCCAGACTTTCTGAATTTGTCTTGTGGCGTGTTGCCCCTTTTGCGCTACCTGCAACAGCCATGGCACCATCCGTCATCGGCATGGATGGGTTTATTACCGGCTGGCTGACACGGGATGATGATACGCTTGTCAGCAGGTCCAGCATCAGTAGATCCTGCCCAAAACGTCGATAGCGGATCAGTTCAATATTTCGCCCCATCTGCTTGATGGCGTGCAGATCATAGCGGGTGAAATCCGCTGCAATACAGATCAGGCGTGGCGCACTCCATTCAATGGCATCGGCTTTTTCCTTGCCCATATTTTCCTGCACAAGAAGCCGGAAATCGGCCTTATGATCCATCAGCCAGTCAAGGTAGAACAGACCCTGATTGATAACGTTTTCATTTATATTTCTTTTGTACTCGATTATAACGGGATAACTGTTTTCATCCAGTCCCAGCGTATCCATGCGACCGCCGTGGGTTGTGGAGTATTCGGATGCCAGAAAGCGGACACCCAGTAATGCTTCCAGATTCTTCTCGAAAAGGGTCTGTAATGCCCTCTCAAGCGGCGCTGACGATCCAGACAGTTCGCTCGCTTGATTATCGCTGATCTGGAAAAGTTTAATATCACTCAAAAAACTGCTCCGGCCTGATAATCCCCGTTGGTTTTTACCGTAAACGAAAGCGTTCACAACCATTGCGGCGCGGAGGGGCGTCATGCGCCTGATCAGGGGAAATCGAACGGATTGCCTATGGCAACCCGCTGACCCCTTCCACCGCCCAGTCCCAGTCATACAGGTCAAGGTCATTCATCGTGGTGCCTTCGGCCACGCGCAGGTTGCCGTGCTGGTCACGGATGGGGCCACTGAAGGGCGACCAGCCGCCCATGATGCGCGCACGCACGGCGTCCGCCCGATCACGCACGGCCTGCGGCACACGCTGGCCCCATGGGTCACGGTCCACGCCCTCCCCCATCATCAGCAGTTGCGGGACAGGCCGCCATGTCCCCGTGAGCCGCGCGCGCACCTGCGCTATGTAGAACTGCGCGAAATCCAGCACAACCGACGCCACGTATGCATCCGGCCCGAACTGCCGTATGTCCTTGTTCCACATGGCTGCCCACAGCCCGCGTTCCTGCGCCACATGCAGGTAGCCCGCTTCGTCCATGATCCCGAACAGGAAGTCACACCCCTTGTCCGCCAGCGCGTTCGCCGCCTGGATCGCAGCCTGTGGGTCGAACCAGGCGTTGATGCTGATGACCTGCATGGTTGCATCGGGATTGACGCTGCGGGCGCCCATAAGAGCAGCATTGGCCCCGGCATAGGCCGAAGGCAGCGGAAAGGACGCAATGAAGCCCAGCCTGCCGTCCCGGCTGAGCAGCCCCGCCGCAACCCCGATCACGTAGCTGACATACCAGTGCGCGATATAATACCAGCTGACATTGGCGCGCAGGGGCCGCCCGTCGCACTGCATGAAGGCCGTATCGGGCGCGCGGGCCGCCACATCGGTCAGGAAGTCCCCATAATCCGCGCCGGTCATGACCAGCTGCGCCCCTTCCGCCACGAATTCACGCAGCAGGCGCGTGGCGTCGGCGGAATACGGCATGCTTTCCACGTACACCGTACGCAGCCTTGGAAAGGCACGGCGCACGGCCTGCACCGCGACATGGTGCATTTCGGTCCAGCCGCCATCACTGACCGGACCGACATAGCCCAGCGCCAGCAGGGCATCTTCCTCCGCGACCGGGGGCATGGGCGCAATGGTGGAAAACGGGTCCGCCAGCCCCGCCAGAAGCCGGTCCGTGGCGGTCGGGGCCGCGGCCTGTCCCTTACGGGTTACAAGACCGGTGGAAAACGCGGCCCCCGCGGTGGCCAGAAGCTGCCGGCGCGGCAGGATCATGCATGCAGTCCTTGTCACAAGGGATGGAAGATGCGCGCACGTACCTTCCGCGGCACGTCACCTGCTGACATACCCGGTACGCATGCTAACCATGCGCACGCCAGACACAAGGGGTCATGCAGCAGTAATCGCGGAAGGTGGAACCGCGCCCCTGCCTGCCGGTGCGAAGTACGGGACGCAGGTGCTAGGCGATTTTCTGTATCCGACGCGCCTGCTGCGCATGCTCGCGCAGCATGTCCTTCAGCGCCGTCATGGTGGGCTGGCAGTTTTCCACCAGCACCCTGCCGTTCACGATGGACGTGCCCGCCACGGCGGGGCCGCAGCGCAGCCATGCCTCCACCGGGTCGGTTATCGCCCCGGCCAGCGCCACCTCGTTCGCATGCCAGATCACCAGATCGGCACATGCACCCGGACGCAGGTGCCCGATTTCATCGTCCCAGCCCAGACAGGCGGCGCCACCACGGGTGGCCATGTCCAGCGCTTCACGCGCGCCCATGGCCGCAGGGCCATGGCTGACCCGGCCAAGCAGCATGGCGTTGCGTGTTTCCATCCACATGGAGGCATGATCCGTCGTGGCCGACCCGTTGCAGCCCAGCCCGACCTTTATGCCGCGTTCGCGCATGTCCAGCGCATCCGCGCTGCCGCCGCCGATCATCATGTTGGAACTGGGACACTGCACCACGCTGATCCCGGCCTTCGCCATGCGGGTGACTTCGGACGGGGATGGATAGATGTAGTGCGCGACCCATGTACGCGGGCTGGCCCATCCCATCCGCTCGAACTGTTCGGTGGGGGTGCAGTTGTACATGCTCAGGCAGAAATCATCTTCCTCCATATCCTCGCCCAGATGGGTATGCAGGCGCAGGTCGAGGCGTTCGGCCATGGTCAGGGATTCGCGCATGATGCGTTCGGACGCCGAAAACATGGAGACCGGACCCAGCGCCACGCGGCCCATGGCGCCGGGCGCGGGATCATGAAACGCGCTGACCAGGCGTTCGCAGTCGGACAGGATCGTGTCCTCATCCTGCACAAGATCAGACGGAGGCAGGCCGCCATCCGCCTGCGCGCGCGTCATGCTGCCACGCGTGGCGTAAAAGCGCATGCCGATATCACGCGCTGCCCGGAACTGTTCATCAATCAGGCGTGGCCGGGGGTGGATGTACATATGATCCATGGAGGTGGTACACCCCCCCAGCAACAGTTCGATCATGGCGATATAGGTGGACACGTAGACGGAATCCGCATCCAGCCCGGCCCATAGTGGGTACAATGCCTGCAGCCATGCGAACAGCCGCAGGCGCGTCGCAGGCGCGTACGAACGCGTCAGGTTCTGGTACATATGGTGGTGGGCATTGACCAGGCCAGGGGTGACCAGCCGTCCACCCGCATTGATGACCCGCCCAGCCTGCGGTGGGGACTGCTGCGGGCCGCCTACGGAATGAATGCGGTTTTTTTCGATGGCGATCCAGCCACCGGGAATTTCCCAGTCCTGATCAAGGTACAGATGGGCATCACAAATCAGAATATCAATCATTACTCAACCATACTGTTCCAGTTCCCGCCGCGTACGGACGGGGGAAACCGCCGCATCGGGATGCTGGAAACGCGAATACTGAATCAGTCACTATTACATTGTTATTTACAAAAATTATTTAAGTGTTTTTTTTGAACATGCCATCATCATTCGCGCCTGTCCATATGTATAGACAGACGCATTCGCGGAAATGACAGAAAAGACAACCCCGGATTGTGAAAAGACATGCCGTATGGAGAGGAAAGCATATCCCTCTGGTTGTATTGTTTACAAACAATTAACTAAAAATCGGTTTTTTCAGCCTGAAATAGGCATCGGCCCGCATTTTCTGCATAGATTAATTACACATATGTTAATTTATCTATATTGGTTCATATCATTAACCACGAACAAAATCCTGATTACATTCCCATCACAAGAACAGCCATATGACAGTTTGTAGGCATAAGTTCCTATCCTGCAGACCTAAGCGATGTAGGATAAGCTGGTATTTGTGGATCATGAATCAGGTCAAACCGGGAACATACATTTTCATATATGGTATTCTGTAACCATTATATTAATATTTTTAAATGATCTGCCTGCCGAAACGAATTTATAACATTATGTTACATGCGGCGTTCGCACCATTCATGGCGAACAATGGCAGGAATGTGGCGTTTCCGTCATGGTGACATACCATTCACCAGTCAGGGACGCATGCGATGCATGGCAGGTCCCGCAACATCCCTATGATCAAAAATTCTATAATAAATATAGGCCGAGCATACTGATACCGGCAACCGGAAGTTGCGGTGACTGTACCACGCGCCATTCTGCCTCGCCATGATGTGATCAGGTCGCGCGCGCATGCCCCGTGGTGTTTCGGGTTGCACATCCCCCGCCCCATGGCGGATACCACAGGTCATGGGCGGGCGGCTTCCCGCTATGGATGGAACACGGGGCATGCTGGTTCACGAAGGGGCATCACGCAATATAGGTACCGACCTGCGGCTGGGCTGTACGCTGGCGGCGGCGGCGGGCGGGGTGAATGTGGCCGGGTTTCTGGCACTGGGGTATTACACCGCCAACATGACCGGCAACCTGTCAGCCCTGGCCGTTGGCGTGGGCGATGGGGGCATGGTGTCCGTCCTGTCGTGTATCGGGCTGGTCGGGGCGTTTGTCATGGGCGGGTGTGTGGCCACGCTGCTGGTGGGGGCGGGGCGCAGGCTGGGCATGCGCGCGGTCCATGCCGCCAGCATTGCGCTGGAGGGTGCGCTGCTGGCGGCGCTGGGGATGCTGTCCATCCTGCTGCCCGCATGGATGGAAGCGGGCGCGCTGGGATACGGCATGGGTTTCCTCATGGGGCTGCAGAACGCCACCGTCACCCATATTTCCGGCGCGCGGGTCCGCACCACCCATATGACAGGCATGCTGACCGACCTGGGCATGGAACTTGCGCAATTGCTGCAGGACCCCAGGGCAATGCGGGTGCGCGAACGGGTGCGGCTGCATGGCGCGATCATTGCCTGTTTCGCGCTGGGGGGCGTGGGTGGCGCGATCGGCTACCGGCTGTATGGCATGCGGCTGCTGGTGCTGCTGGGGGGCGGGCTGGTCATGCTGGCCATACCGGGGCTGTGGCGGGCAAGGCACCCGCGCTGAGGTCGCCTGTCAGGCACTTGCATGGCACCGGGTGCTATTTTATCCTTGGTGCATGAAGCGCGGGCACGCCCGCGACCAGCGGGAGCAGAACGTGATACAACAGACGAAAGCCACCGAATTCCTGGCCGCTCGCGGCGTGCCCTTTTCGGTGCATGATTATGAATACGCCCCCGGCGGCGGGCTGATCGGGATGCAGGCGGCGCAGTCCATCGGGGCAGACCCGGGCTGTGTGCTCAAGACGCTGGTGGTGGAAGTGGACCGCAGGACACCGGTCTGCCTGGTGGTGCCCGCCGACCACAAGGTGAATTTCAAGAAGGTCGCGGCCCTGTTCGATGGCCGCAACGCACGGATGATGAGCCCAGAAAAATCAGCTGACCTGACCGGTTTCCGCTCCGGCGGGACCAGCCCGTTCGGACAGGAGCATCAGTTGCCCGTCGTCCTGTCCGCAGCCGCGATGGCGTGCCCGCATGTCTATATCAATGCTGGCGACCAGGGACTGGTGGTGCGCATTACCCCCGCTGATGCGCAGAAGGCGGCAGATGCGCAGGTGGCCGATATTTCCGCGCCGCCCGCCCCGGCGGAACCAATCAAAAATTAACCTTTGACGTGCATAACCCGTCCCTGAACAGAACAGGGACAGGAATGCACGATGGCTGTTTCCTCGGATAATGCGGAAATGGCTGCCGGGTGGGCCACGTTCGATCCCGCATGGTACTACGCCCGCCATGCGGCGATGCTCGACCTTATGGATATTCCGCCCGAACAGGCGCAGGCGTTTTATGAAGCACACGGCGCGGCGCTGGGCCATTCGCCCAATCCCTTTTTTGATGAGGACTGGTACCGCGCCACCTATCCCGATGTTGCGCAGCAGGTGCTGGCGGGCACATGGCGCAGCGGGTTCGACCATTACCTGAATGCGGGGCTGGACACGCACGACCCGCACTGGCTGTTTGATACGCGCACCTATCTGGCGGCCTATCCCGACATCACGCCCGCAACGCTGGCAGCCGGCGGCTACCGCAACGCCTATGACCATTACCTGCGCACGGGCGATGGGGAAATGCGCAGCGGGTCGTGCTTTTTTGATCCCGAAACCTACCTTGCCCTGCTGGCGGAATGCCAGCACGACACCACCACGCACCCCTTTGCCGATTACCTGCGCCGGGGCATGGCCGCCCTGCCCTGCCGCAGCGTATCGCTGTATTTCGATGCGGAATGGTATGCACAGACCTATCCCGACGCCCATGCGGACATTACGCAGGGCATGTGGCGCGGAGCCCTGCACCATTACCTGTGCAATACCACGCCGCAGGCGTTCGATCCGGGACCATTCTTTTCCGAATCCTTCTATGCCATGGTCAACCCGGACGTGCTCGGCGCGATCGAGGCCGGGAACCTGCGCAACGGCTATGCCCATTTCCTCAGTGACGGCGTGCATGAACAGCGCAAGCCGTGTTCGACACTGGACCTTGCGCAGTACATGCGCGACCCCGGCGTCCAGGCCGATATCGCCGCCCGCCGCGCGCGCGACGGGCTGGGCCATTACCTTGCCGCCCGCCCCGACCTGAAACCGCCCCCACCGCCGATGGTCACGGAAGAACAGGCCCGCACCCTGTTCCGCCACATGTGCAACGCCCGCCTGCCGCTGCTGCTCAATGGCGGGATCGATTTCACGTCTGATGCGCCGCCTGCGCTGAGCGTCATCATCGTGGCGCATGACCAGTTTGCGCTGACCATGTCCACCCTTGCCTCGTTACGCGCGAATTATCACGGGTCGATGCAGGTCCTGCTGGTGGATTCCGGGTCGCGCGATGGCGTGGCCGGGATCGAGGACCACGTGCGCGGGATCGAGGTCCTGCGCTTCGCGGGCAATATCGGGTTCGTGCGCGGGTGCAATGCGGCGCTGGCGCGGGTGCGGGCACCTGCCACGCTATACCTCAACAACGACGTGGACCTGCAATATGGTGCGGTGGCGCGCGCGCTGTCGCGGCTGATGGCGGACGAGGCGACCGGCGCGGTCGGGGCCCGCGTCATCCGCACGCATGGCCTGCTGCAGGAAGCGGGCAGCCTGATCTGGCGCGACGGATCTGTGCAGGGCTACATGCGCGACGCCCATCCATGCGTGCCCGAAGCGGGGTTCGTCCGCGCGGTGGATTTCTGTTCGGGCGTGTTCCTGATGGTCCGGACGGACGTACTGCAGGTGCTTGACGGATTCGATGAAAGCTTCGCCCCCGCCTATTTCGAGGAAACCGACCTGTGCATGCGCATCCGCACCCTGGGATACCGGATCATGTACGACCCGGGCGTCTGCCTTGTGCATTATGAATGTGGCACGTCGGATGGAACCAGCGCGTCACGACTGATCGCGCGCAACAATGACCTGTTCACCCGCAGGCACGGTCCCGCACTGCGGCGCAGGCTGCTGCGGCATGACCCCCTGCAGGCCCGCGCCCGGCATGCGGATGACGGGCGCCACATCCTGTTCATCGAGGACAGGCTGCCGCTGCGCCACCTGGGATCGGGCTTCACCCGGTCGAATGACATCGTGACCACACTGGCGGGCCTTGGCTATCATGTTACGGTCTTTCCCATCTTCCGCCCGATCGAAAGCGCCGCGGCACTGGCCGCCGCCTTTCCCGAGACCGTGGAGGTCATCCACGACCGCGAACTGCCCGACCTGCCCGATTTCCTGCGCGCGCGCAGCGGGTGTTTCGACGCGATCTGGATCGCCCGCACGCAGAACGCCGCCCGCGTGGCCAGTATCCTGAACGATGCCGCATCCTGCATTCCCGCCGACCACATCGTGGTCGATACCGAGGCACTGGTTGCCTGCCGGGACATGGAATACGACCGCCTGCATGACATCACCCCGTCACCACCGCTGTCCGAACGGCTGGAACGTGAACTGCGCCCCCTGTTCCTGGCGCAGCGCGTGGTCGCGGTCAACGCGGCGGAGGCGGACCTGCTGCGCGCCGCGGGCTTTGACAACGTGTCGGTCCTTGGTCACGTGCAGGTCCCAAGGCCCACCGGGCCGGGATGGGCCGCACGGCGGGATATCCTGTTCCTTGGCGCGGTTCATGAAATGCGCTCGCCCAACCTCGACTCGCTCGCATGGTTCAGTAGCGAGGTCCTGCCCCTGCTGGTAGCGCAACTGGGCGCGGATATCCGGTTCACCGTTTGCGGCCATACCGGACCGCGCGTTGACCTTGGCCCGCTGCGCCACAATCCCAACGTGCGCATGCTGGGCCGTGTCGCGGACACTGCCCCGGTTTACGACCAACACCGCGTGTTCGTGGCACCGACCCGCTATGCCGCCGGTATTGCCTACAAACTGCATGAAGCCGCCGCCAACGGCCTGCCGGTAGTCGGGTCGCCGCTATTGTGCCAGCAGGCGGGCTGGCGCGACGGGCAGGACATGCTGTGCGCCAGTGTTACGGACCCGGCGGATTTTGCGCGGCAGGTCGTGCGCCTCTATCATGACCAGACCCTGTGGGACACGGTGCGGGATAACGCACTGACCCGCATCGCCACCGAACATGCCCCGCAGGATTACGCCAGCCGGGTGGCGGACATCATGAACGCCGTATTCACACCGGGATAAGGGCCAGACCTGTTTCCGGCACGTCACCAACAGGAACCGGAAACATGACCCAGACGGAAAATATTTCCTTTGCCCCCGGCATTGACGCAACCCTGCACGACCGGGTGCTGGACGCACCGCATTTCCGCCGGTGGTATCAGGGCATGCGCGAACGCTTCACCCTGCGCCACGTGCTGGTGCGCGACGCCATTGCCTTTGATGCACACCGCATGGGATTCATACTGGTCGAGGCCGATGCCCTGCATGACGGCCACCGCGTTCCAGGCATTGCATTGCTGCGCGGGGATTCCGTATCGGTGCTGCTGGTGCTGAAATGCCCCGGCTATCCCGACCGGACCGTGGTCACGTGCGAGGCACGGGTGCCCGTGGCGCGGCCCGATCTGCTGGCGCTGCCAGCGGGGATGCTGGATGGCGGCGCGTTTGTCAGCACCGCGCTGCGCGAACTGTCGGAAGAAGTCGGCGCGGACCTGCAGGTCCGTGCACAGGATCTGGTGAAACTGACCGATGTCTGGCTGTCTCCCGGCGGGTGTGACGAGGCGATTGGCCTGTATTATACCGAACTGCACATAACCGAACCGCAGGCCCGTGCCCTGTCGGACCGGCAGACCGGCCTTGCACGGGAAAATGAATATATCCGCCTGCATGTCCTGGACCTGTCGGACCTGCCACATATCGGCATGACGGACGCCAAAACGTTGCTTTCATGGCACATGTATCAGGCACGGCGGTAAGCGCCGCTTTTTTTGTTGACACAACCCCGTGAGGACACTCATAAAGTCTGGAAGCAGACTGCCTTGTGCACCTGCTTCTTGGACGTTTCCTCCCTAAACTCAGCGGTGCATATGCACCGCTTTTTTTTGGCCTGTTTTATCAAAATTTCCTATAACTGTCTGTCGTGTCGTATACTCGGCACCCCACCCATACGAGAGACGGGAAAGAAAGCAGAATGAGCGGTATCTTCAATGATGTAATGGGCAAGCTGAGCGACCTTGCAGGCGCATCTGGCCTGTCGCAGCAGGTGCACTCCTATCTGTCGCAGCTGCTGACCCCCGACACCCTCAGCACGCTGGTGTCGCAGGCGGAACAGGCCGGACTGGGGGACAAGGTCCGGTCATGGATCGGGGACGGCCATAACCTGCCGATCTCCACCGATGAGCTGCGCAGCCTGCTCAGCAGCCAGCAGGTCCAGGCCATGGTGGACAAGACCGGCCTGCCCGCCGCCACCATCCTGCCCGTCCTGGCCCACCTGCTGCCCGAAGCCGTCAATACCCAGACGCCCCAGGGCCAGGTTCCCACCAAGACGGCCTGACTGCATGACGGGGGCCGGGCCCTTGCGCCCGGCCTTCCGCTATTCAGCCGCCTGTTGTCCCAACAGGCCGCCATACAGGACCAGACGGTCCACCAGATCGCGCAACACTGCCTGCACCGCGGGAAAACCCGCATGGGGCGCCAGCGTGTCCTGATCCATGTACAGTGCCCGGCTGATTTCCAGCTGCAGCGCCTGCACGCCACGGCGCGGGCGCCCGTAATGCCGCGTGACATACCCGCCTGCAAAGGGGACATTACGCGCCACGTCATACCCATGGCCAACCAGCACCTGTTCCACCAGCGCCGTCAGCTGCGGTGAACATGCCGTGCCCCATGCATTACCCAGAACAAAATCAGCCTGCATGCCCCGCCCCTTCAGCGCGGGCATGGAATGGGCATCAAGCAGGATGCAGCAGCCATGCCGCGTCATGCTGTCATCCACCAGGCAGCCCAGCGCGTCATGATAGGGCTGCCAGCAGGTACGGATCCGGGCCTCGGCCTCGCTGAAGGGCAACGGGCGCGGATAGATCGGCCCGTCATGGGATACCATGCGCGCAATCGTGCCAAACCCCGCACGTACCTTGCTGCTGGTCGTATTACACCAGTCAGGCAGTTTTTCGCTGAACATGGTGGGGTCAAGTTCCCATGCCTCGCGGTTGACGTCGCAATAGGCACGGGGAAAGGTTGCATGCAGCAATGTGGCCCCCTGCCCCGGCGCCGCCGCGAACAGCTGGTCCACGTAGCAATCCTCGCTCCGGCGCAGGGCGCGGGCGTCCAGCCGGGACATGCGCAGGAATTCCGCCGGATACTCCCGCCCGGAATGGGGAGAGGCCACGATGACGGGTGTCCCCCCTCCATCGGGACGATGGATGTGGAAGGGCGGCACGACCGGGTCCATCACGGCGTTTTTTCCGCACGCAACAGCCGTGAATGGCCGCGCAGGATCACAGGCAGGAAGGCGGGAGAGCACATGCACGCCATAGGGACAGGTGGCTGCTTTGGGGTCAATGTGATTTTTTTTAAAACAGGGGTTGCATCCCCCTGAAAGGGTGAGTAAAAGCCACCTCACCGGAGCCGATTGGGCGCATAGCTCAGCGGTAGAGCACTACCTTGACATGGTAGGGGTCACAGGTTCAATCCCTGTTGCGCCCACCACTCGGCTCCGGGTATTCCGCCAAAAACTAGCGTGTTGTGTGATAATCCCATATGGGGTTTGAGTCATTAGCGTCCACTATGATCCATCATGCACCAGCATGAATGTGTGCAAAAGTGGTGCAGTATGTTCTGCATATGTTTTCATATAGGCGCCTGTACCCCTGCTCCCCTTCCATTATAATCACCCCGCTGCGGCACCCATCCGGTTGATGCCGGTCACACTACCGCAGCGCCGCATTTGCCCTGCACGGCGTCTTTCCTGACGTGTTGCGCAGCGTAATTGCGGCGGAAGAAGCCGCAGGCATCTCGCATGATGATTTCCGCACCGGTTGTAGCCCATCCGCAATTCGTGAACGTGACGCCGCTGGTGCGTCGCGGCGGACAGGATCGACCGTTCAGCCCTATCGCACACTTTGAAGCCAGGCTGCACGACTGCCGCTATATTCCCTGCGTGGGCCGTCTTTGACAGGGATGAGACGCGACCATCAAGAAAGCCACGGCTGCCGCTGCCGGGAAGATGCCTGATACCTGATCACCTCAGGCGGCCATGAGCGGAAACCGCGCATCATTCCGGTGTCAGTTGCATGACATCCTTTATCTGTCGCCGCATGGACGGTCGTATTTGGCAAGGACTTCAGCAGACCGATACGTTTTCAAAAGAGAATTGATCGGGCACCAATATTTGCATTCCCGCCCCGTTGATCGGTGCAGGGTTGAATTTGTGTAACCCCTCGATCTCAGCCCAGGGCTACACATGCCATTTCAGGAAACGGATCATTTCAACGTCCAGCCGACGGCGAAGCCACAGGCTGCGAAAACGCCTGCGGCAATGAGGTCGCTCAAGGGCGAATATGGTGGGGTAAACATCATCATCCCCTCCACCGCACACACTGCGACGGCAAATATTACAGTTGCGACCTTTTTATTCATTACCCCTCACCTTCCAACTCGCCTGCATGTTCAGCCATGACGCGTTGATACGCCGGGACAAACGTCAATTGCGATGCTGTCCTGCCAATCCCGAAGCGCAATATGAAGAGCCGTGGGCTACCGCATATACCCGTATGGACAGGACGCCCAAACATCCGGGACACTTCTGCTGACATATTCGATTGCACAGAACCTTGCCCGTCATCCACGGTCAAAGACCTTACCCTGGAAACGCTTGCACCGCTCCAGGCGACAAGCCCTGACGGGGAACCATAAGAAATCCGATAGGCAGGGAAAGGATGACGCCGTCCGATAAAAACATGCGCCACAAGCATTACGGACGCCATGCAGACCGTCAATGAACGGAACTGTCACACGACATCCCTTCCTGTCGATTTCAGGGGCTGGCTGGAACGAAGAAACCGGGTTCAGACATGTCAGTGCCGAATGGGAATGCTCAGGCCGCCAAAGTTTTTTGACACATCGAATCCATAAGCCCCGTGCCGACAGCATGACGGCGCTGTTCATGGGATAGATATCTTCAGGCAGATGCCCCCCATGTGTCGCCGGATAGCGCATTAAGCCCTCGCATTCCGTAACCTTGTCGCGCTGGAAAGCTGGTCGTTTTATGCCCGTCAGTCGATCGGGAAACATGCAGGACCGTGACGACCATATCATCGCGCGATCGTTTTTTTCCGTTATTGTCATATGCTGGTATAAAAGATCACCCTTCAGGCTTTTTCCATAATGTCTGCCAATAAAAGACTTCTGGCCTGTCGTACCGGTCTGGTACGCCCGCATGAGGAACAGACCGCGATAACCAGCCAGACAGAGAACCGGAGACTGCCTTATGCGGTTCATGCGCAGATCAATGATTTTTGTGGCGATGGTCGTTCCCGTCTCACTCCTTTCCATAACGGCCCGTGCGACCACGCCTTCCCCACCGGTCGTCCAGACAGCCGTCGCGGCGCCGGGACCGAAAGGGCCGCTGGCGGGTACCATGCTGTCACCCGGCAGTGGTGTTCCTGTCGTGCTCATGATCCCCGGATCGGGGCCGACGGATCGGGACGGGAACAGCCCGCTGGGGCTAAAGGCGGCGACACTGAGGCTGCTGGCCGAAGGGCTGGCCACACGTGGTATCGCAACCGTTCGCATTGACAAACGGGGCATGTATGCAAGCGCTGGCGCCATTCCCGATGCAAATGCCGTAACAATTGGCGATTACGCAACGGATGTTCATTCATGGATCGCGTCCATCCGGCACATGACGGGTGCACGATGCGTCTGGGTTCTGGGCCATAGTGAAGGCGGTCTGGTTGCGCTATCGGCAGCGCAGGACAGCATGGATATCTGCGGCCTGATCCTGCTGGCGACACCCGGTCGTCCAACCGATCAGACGCTTGCGGAACAGCTAAGGGCCAACCCGGCAAATGCACCGGTGCTGGATCAGGCACTGGCCGCGATTGCGAACCTGAAAGCTGGACGCCACATTGATGTCAGCCAGTTCCATCCCGCCCTGCAGCGGCTTTTTCATCCTGCGATCCAGGATTTCCTGATCAGCGAATTCACGATTGACCCGGCAAAACTTCTATCCACGATCCATAAACCGGTCCTGATCGTGCAGGGTGAACGTGACATGCAGGTCAGTGTCGCGGATGCGCACGTCCTGAAACAGGCCGACCCGGCGGCGAAATCCATCATGCTGCCAAATACAAACCACGTGCTGAAGCCCGTCACGTCCGCTGACCGTCGGGTCAATCTTGCGACCTACGCCAATCCCGACCTGCCGCTTGTTCCCGCCGTCGTGCCAGCCATAGCGGAGTTCGTCCTGTCCGCTTCACGCTGATGCATGCGGACCTGTTCCGTCACATTACATACCGGAACAGGTCCAGCCGGATTCATACCGCGGCCATTCTACCAATGGCTGCCCAGCATTGTGTGGCCCGGCAAAATTACGGAAGTTCACCATGACGATGCACCCGAACAGCAGGAGCACGGCGACCCCATACCCCACATCATGGAGCAAGCGGATATCCAGCACGGCCTGCGCCATCAGGGTCAGAAAACCGGGCATGACGATGATGGTCGTTGCAATATAACCTGCGCCGCTGCTGACACGCCGTACGGCAAGATCGTGTTCATCCAGAGACACGAAAGCAGAGCCAGACGGATGGATGGGCAGGGAAGTATTGACGGTCACCGGCACCAGCTTCGCTGGCAGAAGGCGCGCTGGCGCGACCAGTGCGCGTAGCGTGGCAACAAACGCAACCCACAGCCTGACGGCGAAGCTCCATATCCGACATGTGAAAGCCGGATCCTCCATAGACTGATATCGCACCGCCAAGCAGGCACGGCACAGCCGTGCAATGCCGCTGTTCACAATTGCACCATCCACCTGTGCCCAAAGTGACCTTCCTGCCTGCGGTTCATGCGTCCCTCCCCTGTAGCCGCAGCGATGCCACGCGTTTGAATGGCGTGATTGACAAAAATCGTTTTCACCGGAACATCAAAAACCGCAGCTATTTTCATGGTCAGTTCCGGACTGCATAAGACGCCTGTCACGGCATAATAAAGCGACGGAGTTCTGCATCCAGCCGGGACAGGGCTGTCCCGAAATCAAACCCGTTATTATCGAAGACGATGTCGCTGAAGGCGCGTGCATCATAACCCTCGGTAATCATGTCCTGTATCCGGTCATGCTCCCCGACATCAAAATGCCGTCCGCGCCGTGTGTCGGTTATTGTTTCATATGACGCTTTCAGGCTGACAAATACCGTCCTGATATTGTTTTCGTTAAATTTCCTGCGAAAATAAATCCAGTTCATGCAGGTCAGCGGGTATGCAATGACAACGCATTTCCCCTGCCGGAGGTGCCGCCCCCCCTTCACGCACGATGGCGCGGCTTGTCTGCAGTATTGAACAGAACCATGGACGGTTCGGATCGGACAGGTCATCCCCGTCAATAAACGCAGCCCCATTGCACGCCGCTATGGCGCGCCCCAGACTGGTTTTGCCTGAGCCGACAGGTCCATTCAGAAATACCGCGCATTTTGACATCCGCGATATCTAGACCAGATCATCGGAACAATCATGCCCGATTGTCAGAAAAGTCAGGTTCGAGTCCGAATTAACCCCGGTGCGGTCAGGACAGGGCAAAATGGGTCGGTCGGTTACGCCCCCCGTTTTCATTGCCGCAGATTCCCCAGACGCGGCAATAAATAGTTATTCATGCCCGTTAATCCTGCAAAAACCCGAGACGCTCGTCTTGTGCCATGACGGATATCTGTCCCGCCGCATTACGTCCCGCATGCATCAGAAACGGCAATCCCCTGCCCTGAATGGCAATTAGACATGTCTAATTTCCCTTAACAGGCGTAACCCCCTATGGCGCAAAAGGCTGGAAATGTTAGAAGCAACAGGCTTGAAACGCTGAAGATGATGAAAAAACGGGAGAAGTGGGTGAGCAAAACAATCTTGGTCTCATCACCGAAGGGCGGCAGCGGAAAATCAGTTATTGCCCGGCATCTGCTGACCGCAGCGGCGCAGGACGGGTTAAACGTGATCGGCATAGACTATGACCGTCAGGGCACGCTGGACAAATGGGGGCAGCGGCGCGCGCATACACGCAGCAAGTTCCCGGATTTCGCCCCTGTACCGGTTGTTACCGGCACGCTGCAGGACTGGCGCGCACCGCTAAAGGCAGCGTCCAAGGCCGACCTGATCGTGATTGATACACCGCCAAGCGTTGAAGACCATATGGCCGCCATAACCAGTCTGGCGCAGGCGGCGGATCTGGTCATCGTGCCGTCTGTCTGCACACAGGATGATGTCGATAGTGTCGCGCCGTGGATAGAAGCACTCAGCACCACACATTGCCGGAGCATGCTGGTCCTGAACCGTGCCAACCGGCGGACAAATTCGTTTGCGCGGGTGCGTGGCCGCCTGATCAAGATTGCTGATGTCTGCCCGGTCGAACTTCCCCAGCTTGAAGACGTGCATGTCCCCAGCGCACAGGGGCTGACGCTGCTTGATTTCACCAAAAGCCGGGGGCTGGAATCATTCGAGGAACTATGGACCTGCACGAAGCGGAGGGTGTTTCAGTGAGCAAGGGCCAGCGCCTCGGTCGCAGCAGACTTCTGAAACTTCTGGAAAAAGATGACGCCCCGCAACCGGTCGACAGCCGCGCCGAAACCCTGACATCGCAGGTCGTGGTGCAGGACGATGTGGTGGCGGTGATCCGGGATGTATTCGAAGGCACGTCCCTTCTGTCAGATCAGGGCAAGGTGTCACGCATCCTCGCGGTCCGGACCGAAATCAATGAAAGCTGGGGACAGGCAAGGGATGCGTTCCTGTCGATCGGGCGGGCACTGCTTGATCTGGAAAATGTGCTGTCGAAAGCGGAATACCTGAAACTTCGATCAGGATCAGATCGGCTGTTCCCCTTTTCGGACGCAACCGCAACGCAGTTTCGGCAGATCGCGCGCGCGGTTGAAAGCGGCCGGATTCCGCTGGAAAAATGCCCCGGCAGTTATGGTACCGCATACCAGATCACGCTTCTGAACGACCAGCAGCTTACACTTGCCTACGAACGCGGCCTGATCCGCCCCGATGTCACACGTAAGGAAATTGCCAGCCTGCGTAAGGAAGTTATGCCGCCAGCCAATGATGCTGCCCGCATGGACCTGGCCGCCCTGCGTGAGGAGCGACGCCGTCTTGTCCGCAGGGAACAGCAACTGGCCCAGGACCTCCACGCGGTCCGCGCCCGCATTGAGGAACTGGAGGAACTGCTTGGGTTCAGAAACGACTGACCCGGGCCGCCGCCTGCAGACAGCGCCGAACCGGTCATGCGCCCCGCAGGGGAAGAAAGGTGGCAGGCGAGAATCCGCAGGGCGCGATTCATGCACCACATGGATCTGTTGCGCATCGTGGCCTGCCCGCGCGCCCTTCATCGCTGCCATCATCATCCCCGGGTCCAATGCCGGATGCGTGCGCACCCGTTCCGCCATTGAGGACCAGAATCTGACAGGCTGCCCCTGCCCGCCATGTCATATGGCAGCCCCACGACCCTGCCGGACAATTCGCATGAACTTGTACCGCAGCAGTGGCCTGCAGAGCGTCAGACTGCTGCCACGTCAGCAGGCGTCATACCACATTGCACGACCGGGTTATCGGACAGACATGTTTCGTATGGACAGCAGGCATCGCCTCATGAGCGCGGAATGAAAATGGAAAATCACGCATCATCGGGCACGGCGTCACCACGGACAGCATGAGGAAAATCAGCGCCGCGCTCACGGTCATGAACAGTCCTAAACCCGGTGGATGACAGATTTTCACCCCGGACGCAAGCCACGGCCACGATCGCATCACCCCGCAAGGCCGACCGCGCAGGCCGCGACATAGGACGGGACCGCCACATCCGGTTGCACAATCGAGACTTTACAGGGACATGACGACGTCATTTCGGACTGGATTACATATTATTTCATAATTTATACAAATCTGTTCAGTATTGTCCCGTGTGCCCGGCGCGCAACACATGCAGTTATTCTTTCATATTTAAATGCGAATCATTTGCGTTCTCATCTTTGTCCCCCTATCAACACGCTGTTCCCTTCACCGTGTTCAGGAGGCGCGCCTGCGGGATGACGCTTCGGGAGTAATGAATGAGCCAGCCAGACCAGTCCACACCACCCCCGCCGGCCAGGGGACTGCGTGTCGCCATGGCCCTTGGCATGACCATGGGCATTGGCGCGGGCGCCAGCGAAGCCAGCGCCGACGACACCACGCCCCCCGACCAGCCCAATGCATCGGACAGCACCATCCGCCTGTCCGCCGTGCGCGTGGGCGGTCATGTGGACGCGCCGGATGCGGGATACGCATCGGGTAATACAAACAGTGAGATCCTGCACATTTCACGCATGCCCGACCGGGTGCGTGATACACCGCAGACCATTACCGTCGTGCCGCAGGAACTGATCCGGCAGCAGCGCGCCTTTACGCTGGATCAGGCACTGGCCAATGTTCCGGGGATTACCATGTCCACCGGCGAAGGTGCCGGCGGCCTGAACGGGGACCAGTTCCGTATTCGCGGCCTGCAGGCGCGGCAGGATATCTATACCGACGGGCTGCGCGATTTCGGAACCTATACGCGCGATACGTTCAATACTGAAAGTGTCGAGGTCATAAAGGGGCCATCGGGCGAATATTTTGGCGCGGGTAATGTCGGCGGCGTCATCAACCAGAGCCAGAAACACGCCCATGCGGGCACCAGCTACAGTTATGACCAGTCCTTTGGCAGCGGGCCGCTGTACCGTGGCGTGGGAGACATCAACTACCAGATCAACGAGGACATGGCCATTCGCGTCAACGGCATGTTCAACCGGCAGGACGTGGTCGACCGGAACAACGTGACGTCCAACCGTTACGGCGCTGCGGTTGATTTTGGTGTCGGATTGCGCAGCAGGACATCATGGCACCTGACATGGCAGTGGCTGAACAGTAACAGCAAACCCGATTACGGTGTCAGCATGATACAGGTGAACGGCATCTATCGCCCCATTACCGAATACGGCGTGGCGCGCAATACAAGCTATACCCGCAGCTTCGACTTTGACCGCTCCAACATCCATACGCTGACATCGGCACTCAAATCCGACATCACGCGCTGGTTCACGCTGACCAACGATACGCGGCTCAGCCTGTACCAGCGTGATTACACCGCCACCACGCCCGCGGCCTGTTCGGGGGCATGTGCCGCCGCCATCCTGTCCGGCGGCAATTACGCCCTGCCCTATGGCGCGGGTGGCGGCGCGGCCTACCGGCAGGAAGGCTGGGGCGTGCAGAACGTACTGATGGGACGCGCGCGCCTCAATACGGGCTTCGTGCATCATGACATCAAGGCCGGGGTCGATATCAATTACGCCAGTGACTCCCGCTGGCCAGGCAGCTTCACCAACCGGGTGAACGACCAGACGATCCGCAACCCGCAATATACCTATTCCGGTACGTCCGTAAGCTTTCCCGCATCGGGGTACGGCAATGCGAATGCCCGTGACCTGGGACTGTTCCTTGCCGACCGTATCCAGCTGACCCGCCAGCTTTCCCTGTTTGGCACGGCGCGGTGGGATTCCTTCGCCAGCACCTATTACAGCAATGCCACCGCCAGCCAGGGCCGCGCGGAACAGAAATCCGACCGCTGGAGCCCTTCGGCCAGTATCATGTATTCACCGCTGCGCGATACGTCCTTTTACTTCACCTTCGCGCGGTCGTACAAACCCGTGGGCACCGATGTGTCCTCCCTCGTCACCATCAAGCCACAGGCGGGCGACGTGGCGCAGAACGGCGTCAATCTGTCACCACAGCGTAGCGACCTGTTCGAATTTGGCAACAAATCCGACTTCTTTCACAAGCGCCTTGGCACCACGGTGTCGTTTTTCCAGATCAGCGAAAACAATTCGCGCTATTATGACGTGAATGGCGACATGGAAACCGGCTTTGCCGATTCCGGCAGCGGCCGCCGCATCCGTGGCGTAGAACTGAGCGCGGACGGCAGGATCACGCGCGACTGGCAGGTCTTTGCATCCTATTCCTACATGGATGGCCGGGTCACACACAGCAATACGGGCGATAATGGCCGGACGGCGCCACAGGTCCCGCATAACAACATGTCGGTCTGGACATCGTACGACCTGTCGCGCGCGCTGCTGCGTCCGCAATGGGGCAGCCTGAAGGTTGGTGGCGGGGCGCAGTATTCGTCCGGCTACTGGGCGGGGCCGGATACGACCAATACCGCGCGCATGCCCTATACCTTCAACCTGAACGGCATGGTGTCATGGGAATACAGGCATTACCGGGTGTCCTTCAACGCCAATAACATAACCAACCGGCTGAATTATGCGTCATCATTTTCCGGATCGCGCGCAGTTCCCTCGCCCGGACGGTATTTCCTTGGCAATATCGGCATTACGTTCTGATCGCGCACGGCCATGGACATCCCCCCGATTTCCGTTGTGGAAACGCAGCTCATGCTGGGACAGATCCATCTGGACCACGGTCGCCTGCAGGACGCTTTCATGATGTTCGAGGCCGCCGCACGCAGTGGCGAACCGCGCGCCGTGAACATGCTGGGCCGCGCCTATGAACGCGGCTGGGGCACTGCGTGCAACCCGGCTGCGGCGGCCATGTATTTCCATGAGGCCGCATATGCCGGTGACCCATGGGCGGCGTTCAACCTGGCCGATCTGTACATGGCGGGACGCGGAGTGACAGGCGACCCGGACCGGGCGTGCGGCCTGTATGTCATGGCCGCACGTGGCGGGGTGGCAAAGGCGCTGACCATGCTGGGCCTTCTGGCGGAAGACGGCACCTGCGCGGTGCTATCCCGCCAGTCCGCCCGCCTGTTTTTCCATGCCGCCGCCATGGGGGGGGATTGCTGGGGCGCCCTCAACCTGGGTCGACTGTATCTGGCCGCAGGCAATGGTCCGGCCGCAACACACTGGATACGCATGGCGCTGGAACACGGATTTAGCGATGTGTTCCGCGCCATCATCCACCTGCTGGATGGCGTAACGGACCCCGCGCTGCGCCTGCTGGCCACGCAGGCTGCCGTGCGGCTGGATTACGCGCGTCCCCGCCACGCGACCGGGTGATAATAATAATATGGAACTGCAGATGAACCTGATTGTAAAAAAATATTCCACCCCGTTCATTACGGGGCTGTTCGTGGTTTCGGCCATATCGGGCACGGCCCTGTTCTTCCACTGGATGCCAGGCCTGTTCCATTCCATGCACACATGGCTGAGCATGGTGCTGCTGGTACCATTCGTTGCGCATGTCTGGCGCAACTGGGCGCAGTTCATGCTGTATTTTCGCAACTCCTCCATGCTGGTCGCCTGCGGCGCGTGCCTGCTGGCCGCTGGCGGGTTCATGGTGATGACGGGACATGCGGGCGGCAACCCGGCCCAGCGGCTGTTTCCCGTCCTGACACATGCGCCGCTGACCACGCTTGCGCCCCTGCTTCATGCATCGCCCGACGAACTGGCCGACCGTCTGGTGCATGCGGGGTATCATGTCCAGTCCACCGATGAAACGCTGGAGCAGATCGCAATGGACGCCCGGCAGCGGCCCAATGATGTCCTGCTGAAGATCCTGCCCCACGGTTCAGGTCACCGGCATTGAACAAACCGCCAGCACCCCCACGCGGAGAACGCCGATGCTGATCCATATCCCCGCCCTGCTGACCCGGCAGGAAATCACGTACTGCCGTACCGTACTGGAAAAATCCCAATGGGTTGATGGCAGGGTGACGGCAGGCGACCAGTCCGCCAGGGCGAAATTCAACCTGCAGATTCCACATGACAGCCGGGAGGGCATGGAACTGGCGGACCTGATCCTGCAGGCACTGGGCCGCAACCCGACATTCAACAGCGCGGCATTGCCCTTGCGGGTCTTTCCGCCCCTGTTCAACCGTTATGATGAAGGCATGCGGTTTCATACCCATGTCGATAACGCCATCCGGCCCCTGCCCGGCACGGGCTTCCGCATCCGCACCGATGTGTCGTCCACCCTGTTCCTGAGTGATCTGGATGAATATGACGGGGGCGAACTGCTGATTCAGGATACTTACGGCATGCAGGAAATCCGCGTGCCCGCAGGTGACATGGTGCTCTATCCCGCA
Source organism: Komagataeibacter oboediens (assembly GCF_018491655.1). Lineage (NCBI taxonomy): Bacteria > Pseudomonadati > Pseudomonadota > Alphaproteobacteria > Acetobacterales > Acetobacteraceae > Komagataeibacter > Komagataeibacter oboediens. Next base: position 120,778 of record NZ_JABLUU010000008.1, read on the forward strand.
ACCAGCCTGCACAGCGTGCGCGAAGTGACGCGCGGCAGCCGGTGGGCGTCATTCTTCTGGTCGCAGTCCATGATACGCAATGATGTCCAGCGCACGCTGCTGTACCAATTTGACCAGTCCATTATTGAAACCCGCAGGAACCTGCCCGACGATCACCCGGCCGTGCTGGGGCTGACAGCGACCTATCATAACCTGCTGCGCCAGTGGTCCGAACTGTGACATGACGAAGAACCCCGCGTGGCTATGGGAGGGATGCCCCCTTCCCTCCCGTCCACGCGCGCGGCATAACGGTGTGCATGACCTCCATCCGCCTTCCCCTCGGCCCCGTACTGGCTGCCCTTGCCCTGATGGCGGCGCTGTCAGGCTGCGCGGACCGTGATGACCCGCGCATGGACCGCAATGCCCGCGCGGCCGCCGACCATGGCAATGGCGGCCCACAGGGGGACTGGGGCAGCCTGGGCGGCGGCTGGAACGGGCCGGGGAATATGGGGTGGTAGCACAGAACGGTTCAGACTGATGCCGTAATGCCACCATCCACCATGATAACGTGCCCGTTTACAAAACTTGACGCGTCCGACGACAGGAAGACCGCAGCCCCCACCAGTTCCTCCACATTGCCCCAGCGGCCCGCGGGCGTGCGCTGGCACAGCCACTGGGTGAAAGTCTGGTCGGCCACCAGCTTTTCATTCATTTCCGTCTTGAAATAGCCGGGCGCGAGACCGTTGATCTGCAGGCCATGGCGTGCCCAGTCGGTCGCCATGCCCTTGGTCAGGTTTTTGACCGCGCCCTTGGTGGCCGTGTAGGGCGCAATACCCGGTCGCGCCAGTTCGCTCTGCACCGAGCAGATATTGACGATCTTCCCACGCCCGCGCGGCAGCATATGGCGGGCCACGGCCTGCCCCACAAAGAAAACTGCGTTCAGGTTGGTCGATATCAATGCGTCCCAGTCGGCCCGGCTGAACTGGTCCAGCGGTGCGCGACGCTGGATGCCGGCATTATTTATCAGGATATCGATCGGACCCTGTTCATATTCTATGTTTTCAACCCCGGCGATGACGGCGTCCTGATCCGTCACGTCAAACGCGGCGGTCGTGACATCCAGCCCTTCCTGCGCCAGCACGTCGCGCGCGGTGGCCAAATGTTCGGGATTGCGCCCGTTCAGCACGATTTTTGCCCCGAACTGCCCCAGCCCACGCGCCAGCGTCAGCCCGATCCCACGTGACGCACCGGTTACCAGCGCGCGTTTTCCCGCAAGTGAAAAAAGGGGATTATCCTGCATGACAACTTCCTTCTTCATTATGAAGGCGGCAACCGTAGCAAGAATAACACCCGATGCGCGGACACGTCTGCGCGTGTGACCCCCCTTTCTTTTTACGTCTGTCCACTTGCCCCGTTGCGCCGGGACGGACAGCGCGGGCCGAAGCGACACCCTTTACCTTGGGGCTGCCTGAAACTGTCGGCTTATGAAACATCCTGTCAATTTGCTGGACGTTTCTGGTGAAGTCTTTTCAGCAGGGTTCGGGAAACGTCACCTTTTTCGAAAACAGGGGACGCCAAGAAACCTTTATTGATGAATTGTTCTCAAACACCGTGTGAAAATCCATGCCTGAAGCATCCGGAAAATATTTATGACGGTTTCATGAAGTTTTGACTTTACCGGCACAAAGTGCTCGTTCCGGACTGTCCTGCTGGTATGATTTTCCTGTTTTTCATCAACACGCGCGGTCATCCGCGCGTCCTTTCCGTCATGCATGCAGATGGTTTCATGATGCTCAAACGTTTTCCCGATACATCCCCGTCCCCTGCGCCCGCACCGGCAACATATGGTGCGCCAGCCATTGGTCACGTCACCCGCGTGTCTGTGCCTGCCCCACGGCATGGACGGTCATGGATACGGGGCATGGGCATCTGCCTGGCCGCCATGCTGCTGGGGGGCGGCATAAGCATCGCGGCGGAACCCCCTGCCAACGGACCGGACGGCGGATACCTGACCCCCGACACGCAGCCCGACGGAACGCAATACCTGCCGCCCCCTCCCCGGCCCGGCACCGCCCGGCAGCACACGGATGACCGGGCCTTCACCACCACCCGCGCGCTGAAGGGCACCCCGCGCTGGGCACTGGCCACATCGGATGCCGACCTGCATGAAGACGCGCTTCTGCATGCATTTTCCTGTGCCGCGGGCCAGAGCCTGAGCACCACCGCCACGCCGCACCTTGCGGCGCTGATCCATACGATGGATGTATCGGAAGCCCCCGACATGCGCAAAAGCAAGGCCTACTGGCACCGTCCCCGCCCGTTTGTTGGCAACGGGCAGCCGATCTGCACGGAAAGTGACCGTACCCATCTGGCAACATCGGGGGCCTATCCATCGGGCCATACCATGCTGGGCTGGAGCATCGCACTGGTTCTGGCGGAACTGCTGCCCGACCGGGCGACACCAATATTGCAGCGCGGCCGCGTTTTCGGCGAAAGCCGGATCGTATGCGGCGTGCATTGGGAAAGTGACGTTCAGGCGGGTTACATGGTAGGCGCCGCCGAAATCGCGGCCATGCACGGCAGTCCCGCCTTCCGCGCGGATATGGAACGGGCCCGCAGCGAACTGGCGGCACACAGGCACGATGCCGCCGGGCCGCAGGACCCGGCCTGCGCCATTGAGAGTGATGCCGCGCGGCATAGCCCCCTGTAACATTCGCCCGCGCATGGAACCGGGGTACGACCGCCGCCCCGATCGCAACGCAACCGGCAGGCCGACGACATTACCGGCACAGCGCCCAGGGCACGATGGCATCCCCCACGCGCCGGACCGTGACGCCGTAAACCGTGCGCATGATGTCATCATCAAGCACCTGCACGGGTGGCCCGTGGCGGATGACCGAGCCCCCGTCCATCAGCACCAGGTCATCACAGAACCGGGTCGCCAGGACCAGATCATGCAGCACGATGACAATTCCCTTGCCCTGTCCCGCCTGCTGGCGGAACAGGTGCATCATGGACAGGGCATGGGCCGGGTCGAGGGCGGCAATCGGTTCATCGGCCAGTATGACCGGCGTATCGGTCGCAAGCGCACGCGCCAGGTTCATCCGCGCCCGTTCCCCACCGGACAGGTGACTAGCCGGGCGGGCGCACAGGTCGTGCAGGCCGGTTGCCGCCAGTGCGTGCGCAACCGCCGGGTGGCGCGCTGCCTGCGCCGCGTTCACCTGCCCATGCGGCAGACGCCCGAGGGCCACAAGCGCGCGGACGGGCATGGGGGGCGGTTTTTCCCCGTCCTGTGGCATGAAGGCAAGCTGTCTGGCCCGCAATCCGGGCGGAATCTGGCCTATGTCGCGCCCCAGAAGGTCGATCTGCCCGCAATCCGGGGCCTGCAGCCCCGCCAGCATGCGCATGAACGTGCTTTTCCCCGCCCCGTTCGGCCCGATCAGGCCGACAACCCGGCCTTTTTCCAGCGTCAGGGACGCACCGGATACAACAGCCCGCCCCCCGCGCCTGAGCGAGACACCATTCGCCTGCAACAGGGTCATGATCCGGTTCTTTTCAGCATGATGACCCGGGCGAAGAAAACCGGCGCACCGACCAGCGCCGTCAGCACGCCAAGCTGAAGCTCCGTGCCGACACTCACCACGCGCACCACCATATCCGCCCCCAGCAGCAGCAGGCTTCCCCCCAGCGCGGATGGCACAAGCAGCCGCGACGGCTGGTATCCCGTCAATGGCCGCAGCAGGTGCGGCACCACCAGCCCGACAAAGCCGATCGCACCCGAAACCGCCACGCATGACCCCACGGACAGCGCCGCCCCCAGCACGATGCGCGTCTGCACACCCCACACGCCATGCAGCCGGAACCCAAGGCTTTCCGCCACGTCTTCCCCCAGCGTCAGCGCGTCCAGCGCACGCCCGGCCGACAGCATGAGCAGCGTGCCGCACACCACGCCGGGCAGGCAGATCCAGACATGGGTAAAGGTCCGGTCCGTCAGCGATCCCATAAGCCAGTGCATGATCTCAAATGACGCATACGGGCTGGGCACAAGGTTCAGCACCAACGCGGTCAGGGCCGCAGCAAAACTGCTAAGTGCTGCCCCCGCCAGCAAAAGCACCAACGTTCCCCCCCGCCCCACCAGGCCCATCAGCACGACGACCGCGCATAACGCCCCCGCCAGCCCACCCAGCGGCAGGGCCATGATGGAAACCTGCATGAGCCCGGTATAGAACACACTCACCGCCCCCAGCGCCGCACCACCCGATACGCCCAGAATACCGGGATCAGCCAGCGGATTACGCAAATACCCCTGCAATACCGCCCCCGACAGCCCCAGTGTTCCCCCCACCATGATGGCCAAAAGCGCGCGGGGCAGGCGCAGCTGCTCCACGATAATGGCACCTGCACCATGCCGTCCCGCCAGTATATCCGCCAGCGCCTGCCAGACCATGATACGGGTTTCCCCCCATACCAGCGACAAGCCAGACAGGGCCACAACCCCTGCCAGCAGCACGATATTGAGCAGCAGGGCATTTCGGGCAGGTTTCACGGTGCGGTTTCCAGTCTGTCACGCGCGGCGCGCAGCATCGCGATACTGTCCAGTGTCTGTGGCAGGCCACACAACCACAGCCGCGCGGGCAGATCCAGACGATGTGGCCCGGCAAAGGCCTGTTTCAGCGCCGGATGGTCCAGCATGGATTGCGCAAGGGATGTCCCCTGCCCCGAACGGTCAAGGACCAGCAGGCCAGGTGGATGGGCGATCAGCATTTCCATGGAAAGACGGGCGGATGTCTGCTGCGCCATGACGGTAGCATAATTGCGCAGGCCGGCATGGGCCAGCACATCATCAGGCAACGACCCCGCGCGCGTGACAAACCCGTTGGCAGCGTAAATCGCGGCCGTGGGGTCGGTGGGGCCGCGCCCGACTGACAGGGCTGCCAGGCGGCTGGTAAAGGCCCCCGCCAATTCCCGCCCCCGCGCCGTAGCGCCAATGGCGCGGGCCACCACCATGATCTGATCGGGAATATCCGCCAGCGCCTGTGCCGGCGGCAGGACGAGCACCCGCGCCCCCCTGTCCCGCGCCACCTGAAGTGCGACCGCCGCGGTATAGCTTTCCCCCAGCACGACATCGGGGTGGGCCGTCACAACGTTTTCCGCGGTCGGGCGCAGGACGGGAACCTGCCGCGCCTGTTCACATAGCACCGCATTCCAGCAGTCGCGCGCCAGTGGCGTTATGCCGGCAATCTGCCCCGGCGCGGCCAGCAGAAGCAGCAACTGGTCGGTGCAGACATTCACGGACATCACGCGCGGCAGGGGTTGCGCCCGTGCGATCGGGACACAGCCAAGAATACCGGCGAGGATGCCTGCCATGACCCCCTTCATGTCAGTACGTCAGCATGAAGCCGCCATACCCCGCCCGACCGGGCTGGAGATAACCGACCGGTTCCTCGAACTGTCGGTTCAGCAGGTTGTCCGCCCGCGCGTAGACGGACACATAGCGGTTGATTTTATAATTGGCCGCCACATCAATGGTGAAATAGCCGTGCCCCTTGGCACAGATGCTGGAATCACTGCAATTATTGGAGCCAAGCACCGACAGGTCGCGCCAGCCGCTGGTATACAGGATATTGCCCGAGAATGTCAGGTCGCGGACGGGAGTCCATGTCGTATTGAAATTGAACTTGTGCTGGGGACGTTGCTGCAGCTCGGTATGACTGGTCTCGTCACGCGCATGGGTCCATGTGTAGCTGAGATTGAATTCCAGACTGTCCAGCGCTTTCCAGTTCACGAAAGCCTCCACCCCGTACATCCGCGCCTTCGCAACATTGTCAAAGGTGCCGTTGAAGTTGCCCGACGAATCATACCAGTCGGCGGACTGGATCAGGTTCCGGACCCTGTTGTCATACCATGTGGCGCCAAAATTCAGGTGATCATGCAGAAGTTTCTGCTCCACGCCCGCGTCGTAGCCAATCAGCTGTTCCGCCTTCAGGTCCGGGTTGCCCCTTTCCGAATAACCGGCCCCCACCTGATTGACGAACAGCTGGTACAGCGCAGGGCCGTGGAAACCCGAACCGGCACTGGCCTTGATGATGGTGCCGGTTCCGGGAACGTGGATCGCGGGTGCCACGCGCCAGGTCACATGGTTGCCGTAACGCGAATTGGCGTCGTAACGGATGTTGGCAGCGCCATACAGGATATGCTTCCAGTTGCCCTGATACTGCCCGTAGCCTGCGGTCGTATCCATGCTGGCGGATGTATCGTACCCGCTGTCCCACATGCTGGATGCCGTATGGCTGGTATCGAACGTATCGTGGAAATGCTCGGCACCCACCAGAAGCTGCCCGTACCGCCCGAAACTGAACGTGCCGTGCCAGTCCACCTTCAACCGGCCTGAACGGTAGTAATAGGGATCGGGATTGACCGGACTGCCGTAGCTTGTGCCGGTCTCGGTCCAGCGGTTGCGGTTGGTCATGTAACCAAGGCCCAGCACCTGATCAAAAAAACCGTGGAAGGAAACCAGATGCGCCGTCCCGCGCACGATGGCCTCGTTCTGGGTGGTCTGTTCCCGCACCCCTGAATCCCCATACGCATTTTCAGCCTGCAGGTCATACAGTGAATAGGAATGGTTATTGCCCTGTATCAGGCGCGCCGTCAGGCCAAGGTCAAGATTATGGGTCACGTCGTAGCCCAGCCTGATATTGGCGCTGCGGTTGTCATTGCGGTTGCCTTCGTGCCGCTGCTGGCGGTCCGCGCCATAATATCGTTCGATATAGGACGGGATATTATTGAACCCATCCATACGATAATGGGAAAATTCAACATTATAATGGAACTGCCCCCTGCTGCCTCGCGCACCGAAGGTCTGGTTGAAGGTTCCGTACCCGCCGCCTTCGATCCGGACGAATGGCCTGAAGCGTCCCTGCCCCTGTGCCGTGGTGATGTCGATAACACCCGCCATGGCGTCCGCGCCGTACAGGCCGCTCTGCGGGCCACGCAGGACCTCGATACGACCGATGCCATCGGTCAGGAACTGCCCGGCATCAAAGGCATTGGTGGTATTGCTGCCGTCATTGATGTCCATGCCATCCAGCCGGACCTTGACCTCGCGGGAATTATTGCCGCGCAGGAAAATGGACGACGTGCCGCCCGCCCCGCCCGTCTGCACCACGTTCAGGCCGGGCTGGCGTGCAAGGATATCCGTCAGGCTGCGCCGCTGCTGGGTCTGGATCTGCTTTTCGGTGATGATGGTCATGCTGGTACCGATATCATCCACCCCTGTCGGCCTGCGCGCGGCGCTGACGCTGATCAGTTCGGGCAGGCCGGCATTGTCGGGCGTGACAATGGCTTTCATACTGCCATTGCCAGCGATGTATTGCTTCACGGATGGTTTTTCTGGTGTATCCTTCCCGATGGGCACATCGGCATACGCCATCGTGGCGCCTAGTGTCATGAATGCCGTCGAGGCAATCAGAAAATCACGGAAAATGGTCATAAGGTCTGGATCTCGCGGTCACATCATCGTTGCCACGAGAGCGCGCCGCCACCCGGTTTCCGATCCATAAGAAAACCCGTGGCACCACACCGTCAGGACACCCCGCCCGACAGGTCTCGGTCGCAACCATCATGACGGCAGGTCTCCTGGCTTGCGGCGTCGTCTCCCGCACAACCTTCCCGGAAAACCGCGGTTTCCAGTGGCCCGGACCTTATGTCCGGTAATGCGGGGAACATACCGCTTACAGTTGCGGGGACAGCCGAAGCATTGGACCGCAATCCGCACTTCGTTCCCTTTTCACCCCTTATATGCAGGGGAACCGTCAGCAGGGTTCTGATCGGATGGGCCAGCCCTGTCAACCCGGATCCGCGCGGCCAACGCGGGCGCTGGGGCTGGTCACGTCATTTTTTCCTAAACCGTGGCCACGGTCCGTGCCGTGTGTCCTCAGCGCCGCACCTGAAGATAAAAAACAGCCGGAAAAAGCAGCTTGCCATACCGTGGGAACGGCAATCTGCCCACTGTTTCCCCGGCGGAAGCCGGCTGCGCGCGACGTGGAAATCCACCTGACGTTGGATACTTTTTGGGTTATAGAAGTGGATCATGAGCACAGACACACCCAACCTTCTTTCCCCCAGCCCGGTCTACAAACCGTTCCGTTACCCATGGGCGTTCGAGGCGTGGAAAACCCAGCAGTCCCTGCACTGGCTGCCCGAGGAAATTCCCCTTGGTGATGATGTGAAGGACTGGAACAACAACCTGTCCGAGACGGAAAAATATCTGGTCACCCAGATTTTCCGCCTGTTCACCCAACAGGATACCGAGGTCGAGAACGCCTATATCGATCTGTATATGCCCCGCTTCAAGCCGACCGAAGTGCGGATGATGCTTTCGGCGTTCACCAATATGGAATCGATCCATCAGGCGGCCTACAGCCACCTTCTGGACACCATCGGCATGCCGGAAACCGAATATGCCGCCTTCCTTGAATACGAGGAAATGGCCGCGAAGCACGAATTCCTTAAACGCTTCAACATGGACGACCATTATAATACCGCCCTGTCCATGGCAGTGTTCGCGGGCTTTACCGAAGGGCTGCAGCTTTTCGCGTCCTTCGCCATGCTGCTCAACTTCCCGCGCCATAATTTGATGAAGGGCATGGGGCAGGTCGTGACATGGTCCGTGCGTGACGAAAGCCTGCACGTTGAAAGCATCACGCGCCTGTTCAAGACCTACATGCAGGAATTTGGTCGCCAGATTGACAAGCCCGCCGTGGCGGATGCCATCCACCTGGCCTGCCGTGAAATTGTGGAGAACGAGGACCGCTTCATCGACCTCGCTTTCCGCATGGGGCCGGTGAAGGGCCTGTCAGCGGATGAGGTCAAGCAGTATATCCGCTTCATCGCCAATCGCCGCCTGATCGGGCTGGAACTCGATCCGATCTATGACGTACCCAGCAATCCCCTGCCGTGGATTGACGAGATGATGAACGCGGTGGAGCACACCAACTTTTTCGAAAACCGGGCAACGGAATACAGCCGGGGCGCGACACAGGGAACGTGGGACGAAGCGTTCGCCTGAAATACCGGATCGCACCGCCCCCATCATGCATATGGTGGGGGCGGTTTTACTGCCGGAACCCCGGGTCCTTTTCACACGTTCCAGGAAAACCAGACGGCCCGGGCGCGCATCCATTCCCCTTGCCCGTTATCTCATCCTCCACCATGACGCCAATATCCGGTGGGTGGAAAGGCATAAGATCGGACATTCACCCGCGACAACAGGATGTGCGGGAACGCCTGATTGATAAAAAGATCATAAAATTTCTGGGTATCGGCCTTTTTGAAAGCCGACATTTTCTGAAGATTTACAGTTTATTCCATAAACAGACTTGTTAAACGGTCTTCAGGATCGTCAGACCCCGCCAGTTCAAGAACTTGACTACAAACGCATTTCAGATGTGTATATCGTTACATAAACAGATTTTATGAACATTTTATAGAGACATAGCATTAATAATTATATTTCATTTTCAAGTTTATTAATAATAATGAAAATATAAATTCGAATAACTTCATTTATTGAAATAATTGTTAAATAAATATATTGGACAAAATGAAATATTGATTTGTTGCGGCAATAAACTATTCACCTGATTCCGTACCTGCCATCCATCCTATTTTTGAACATGGATCATTATCCCAACCCCATACCGGACCAGCCAACCGACGGGAGCCTGCGTCATTGTTGACGATGGATATTCAGCAAGGCCCTACCCTACCACTCCCCTGACACAATATAATCGGCACGTCATATCCATTTTTATAAATACATATTAAGTATATTTATTTTCGTTTCTTTAACGGAAATGTATGGATGTGCATATAACGGCCCTACACATGCTTATGTCTGACGACAACGTATGAGCGCGAAAGTTTCCACAAACCTTACAAACCATAAAATTTCCACAATAACAAAAATATTTATGCAGTAATAAATGCATACAAAAAATACTTAATCATCGCACTCACAATAAATTAATTCATAAATATAAAACCATTTTCGAACGCGAGCGTTTGTCTGCCACAGATATAAAAACAATAATATACTGATGGCCTTAAAATGAAATATTTCACACGTAGATATGGAAATATCGGAATATTATATTTCGGTTTTTCCATGCACATGGTCATCTGCGCACCTGAAGCACCTGCAAACAGTCTGCCCAATGGTAGCCTGGGCGATGATGCCAGTTATGCGCTGCGTGCCAGTGCCCAGCATCCATCCACCACCATGACAGGCGACTGGGGGGGCGCGCGGCTCTATCTTCGGAACAAGGGCATAGATCTGGCTGGCGCGTGGACGAACGAAACCGCCGGGAACGTTACTGGCGGGGACCGCCACACCGCGGCCCAGACCAACCAGCTTGCCGCCATCATGGATATCGACGCCGAAAAACTGCTGAAATGGAAAGGCGCATCTTTCAACTTTACATTTACTACCCGGTGGGGCAGCAACCTCATTACACGGGCAGGACTGTATACCCTGCAGCAACCGCAGGAAGTATGGGGGCGCGGACAGACATCCCGGCTGACCCAGCTATGGTATAACCAGAAGCTGGGTGATCATGTCAGTTTCAAGATAGGCCGCCTGCCGACCGGCGCCGATTTTGATAATGTGCCCTGCCTGACAATGGTAAACTATTTCTGCGGGGCAACAACCGGCAACATGGACGGCAATCGCTGGCTCAACTGGCCCGTCAGTACATGGGGCGGCCTGATCAAGTATAACGACCCACGCTGGTATTTTCTGGCGGGGGCTTATGAACAGAACGTGCGTAACCTGGATAATAAATTCTTCCTTGGTTATGTACATGGTGCAACTGGTGTTCTCCTGCCCTTTGAAACCGGTTTGCGTATCCATCTGGGGGCCCATCATTATCCCGGGGTCTATCGCATCGGCGGGTGGGTCAATACCGCAAGTGCACCTGACATTTTACTGGCGGCAAACGGACAGCCTGCTGTCACCGGCGGACTGGCCATGCTTGAACGGGGCAGTACCCACGGTGGCTACCTGTGGTTCCAGCAGCAGCTGACCGGAACCTTTAGCGAAAAACCCGGACAGGACGCCGTTGTTCAGCAGGGGCTGACTGCTTACGTAACCTTTACCATGGTCGATAAGGAGACCAGTCCCGTTTCATCGCAGGTTACTGGCAGCCTGCGTTATCTTGGGCTTCCGTGGCGCAGGCATGATGCCGTGACGCTGGCTGTTGGCACCAATCATGTCAATTCACGGCTGGCCACGCTGGACTGGTATCAGGCCGGCAGGAAGGGACCGCGCCGCGATTCAGAATTCGCAATCGAAACAGACTATACGCTTCAGATTACCCCATGGGTCTATATCGAACCCAATATCCAGTTCTGGGTCAATCCGGGCGGTTATACCCAAAGGGAAACGGTTACGGTCATTGGCATGAAAACAGGCTTTACGTTCTAAAGCCTGTTTTCATAACCCCTTTTGAAAAAATATAACCCTGGAAACGGTTATGTCTATTCAGCCTTTATTATAAATAAATTCACTTTACCCGATCAGCATAATAATGCGGCTGGCCCGGCAACTCCTCAGATTCCTCCCTTCGTGTGCTGTGATACGGACAGACCCGACCGTATGTCCTGCATGCAACCGGATCTGTCCGTTTCTGTCAGGAACTAGCGCCTTCAGGAATGGAAACCGGTTGCCGTATCCGTCGCAACGGCATTATCCAGATCATCCGTCGCACCGCTGACCCCGACCGCCCCGATCAGGTATTTCCCCTCCATGACCGGACAGGATCCCGGTACGGCCGTAATCCCCGGCAATGTCGCCAGAAACGCCTGGTTCTGGCTGATCCGCTGTGCCAGCACCTTGCCCGGTGAATGATACAGCGCGGCCGTCCGGGCCTTTTTTATGGCGGTTTCGTCGGTGCCGGTCTGTGAATCATCCATGCGCGTAAAGGCCAGCAACCTACCTGATGCATCCACCACCGCGATGCTGACCTGCATGCCGCGTTGCTTTGCCTCGGCTTCCGCTGCGTTCAGCAGGCTTTTTGCACCGGCACTGCTCAACTGCGGCCGTGTCAGCAATTTGGCGTCATCGGCGCGTGCGCTGAAGAACGCCGGAAGGCACGCCAGAAGGGCCAGCGGCCCGATATGTCTGATTTTCATGGGATATCCTGAAACAAGGGTGTCTGGATACGTGGTTTTATTTATAAAGAAATCTCGACCGGTCCATCTGCATCAATGAAAATGCTTGGCCGTATCAATCACCAGCGCCTGTTCGTTTTCGTTGGTATCGCCGCTGGTGCCAATGCTGCCCACTACGGTATCACCCTGCTTGAACACAGCCCCCCCTGCAGATGGCAGGATACCCGGAACAAAACCGATGGGCAGGTTCTGCGTGCGCACGGCGTCAAAGAATTCAATCGTATTGCGGGCAAACCGTGCCGCTGATTTCGCCTTGGCGATCGAGGCTTCCACGCATCCCGCGTAAGCGCCCTGCATGCGGATGAACGCAACCAGGTTTCCATCCGTATCCTCGACCGCTATGCACAGCCTGAGGTGTCGGTTTTCCGCCAGCCCGACCGCATAATGCGCCATGTCCATTGCGGCCGCCGTCGTGATGTTGAGCTGCGGCGCGGTGGATGATGTCTGTGCGAATGCCGGGGTGGCGAACGACGCCAGCAATGCAAGAACTCCAAGCATCTGCTTCATTTCAAGGGTTACCTTATTCTGGATGTTATTATTGAACCCCTGACGACGCCTTATGTCCCGCAGGCCGATACATGCCGGGAAAAATAAAGCCGTCGTTCAGTTCAGATCATACGATAGAATTGGTCTCATATCGCACGAAGGATTCTATTACAGTCTTTGCCATGCAGACAAATAACAATTAAAACCCTCGCGCTTACGTGACAGATCCTCTTACCATTTTTCATGAAGAAAGCATGTGTTACATGAACGTCTGCCAAACAGGACAAGTATTGGTCAAGCACTTCGCCGGGCATCGCGCTGGACATGGGTGCATGCGTCGGACACGCACAGGGGCAGCAGGAACCGCGGCATCCAGCCATGGGCGATCAGCCAGCCATCAATCGAGAACTTCCCCGCCCCTGCAATCGCAAAGCTGGCAAAGGCCACGATCATGAGCATCGGATATTCCCAACCACCCACAGGGGCGTTGTTCCAGGTAAACCCGTCGCCAAAATGCCGTCCATAATGATTGGCAATCAGGTAATAGAGGGCGCCACCAATCCCGGCAAGCCGGGTCAGGACGCCCATCCCCACCCCGATTGCAACGGACAGTTCACACAGCCCGCCGGCAATAACGGCCTGTCCATCCGGCGGAAAACCGAAACCGACAAATACCTGTTCCATGTGGTGGAAGGAATGAACACCCGCGAAAAGTTTTTCCGCGAAATGCCCGACCATGTCGAACCCGAAATATATGCGGATTGTCGCCGTCTGCCACTGTAAATGGTCATTCCAGCCCGCTGCCCGGTCATGGACCATGCAATCCACATACAGCATAAGGTAAATCATGAACGCGACCGTGGATGTGGCCATGCCCGGCACCGATCCATGGATGGCCGCCACCCGCCAGCTGATCATGAAGGGCAGGAGTGAGGCCAGAAAACCAATGACGAAATGCCGTGGCATGACCATGACGGCCATGGCCAGCGCAAGACCATCCAGCCCGATTGTTGAAAGACAGGCAAAGTCCGGTATGACCGGAACAATAAAGGACGACCAGACCATGGCCACCACGCAGGCGGCCAGTCCCAGCCATAACGGCCAGTAAGCTATGTAGCGCGGGCGCAATGTCACATATGACGATGGAACCGCATTCGACTTCATGAACATCTTGTTTTTCTTCTTTACAGAGTGTCGAACCGTATTTCAGATATGTGTGTTGATGAAACGGGGCGTGTTCCCGTCCCGATGGTCACCTGTCTGTTCCTTTCCGCTTCGCTGGACACTGTTGCAGAAGCCCGCTGGCGGACTGTCGTGCAGATTAAAAAGCAGTTTTCCCAAAACCGGTCCGGGAAGTCCCGTCACGCATTCCCACATTCGATCAGTACCGCAGCACTGCCTCCGCCGCGTGTCCACCCGGCCATAGGGGGGATTTAGTAGATGACAGGTTCAGGCACCGGCGCCCCGAAATCGGTCTGCAGAAAATCGAAATCACATCCTTCATTCGCCTGCCGCATGTGGTGGGCCGCCATCCAGCCATATCCCCGCTCATAACGCGGCGCAGGTGGCTTCCATGCCGCGCGGCGGCGGGCGAGTTCCTCATCGGACACTTCCATGCGGATCGTGCGCTCTTCTACATCCACCGCGACGATATCCCCCGTCTTCAGCAACGCCAGCGGGCCGCCCACATAACTTTCCGGCGCGATATGCAGCACGCAGGCGCCATAGCTCGTGCCGCTCATCCGGGCATCGGACAGACGCAGCATATCGCGATATCCTTCCTGCACCAGGCGTCTGGGCATGGGCAGCATCCCCCATTCCGGCATGCCGGGCCCGCCCAGTGGACCCGCGTTACGCAGCACAAGCACGTGATCGGGCGTGACATCCAGCGTCACGTCATCCAGCGCCTTCTTCATGGTGGGATAATCATCAAACACCAGTGCCGGTCCGCGATGCTTATGAAATTTCGGATCGCAGCAGGCGGGCTTCATTACGCACCCATCCGGCGCAAGATTGCCCCGCAGCACCGTCAGCGCCCCCCCTGCCTCACCTGTAAACATCGGTTTGTCGAGGGGCCTTATGACATCGTCATTCCACACCTTTGCATCGCGGATGTTTTCCCCCACGCTGCGCCCCGTCACCGTCAGGCAGTCGAGGTCCAGAAAACCCGAAATCCGGTTCATCAGCGCCGCAATGCCCCCGGCATAGTAAAAATCTTCCATAAGGTAGGTCGTGCCCGTCGGCCGGACATTGGCAATGACCGGGATTTCGCGGCTGGCACGGTCAAAATCATCCAGCCCGATGGGCACGCCCGCGCGTCGTGCCATGGCAATCACATGTATGATGGCATTGGTCGAACACCCCATCGCCATTGCCACAGCAATCGCGTTGCGGAAGGCGGCCGGGGTCTGGATTCTTGACGGTTTCAGGTCTTCCCACACCATATCGACAATCCGCCGCCCCGAGCTTTTGGCCATGCGGATATGGTTGGAATCAACCGCCGGAATGGAACTGGCCCCCGGCAGGGACAGGCCGATCGCCTCGGCAATGGCGGTCATGGTGCTTGCCGTGCCCATGGTCATGCAGGTGCCCGCGCTGCGGGCAATTCCGGCCTCGACCCCGCGCCAGTCCTCTGGCGTGATCTTGCCCGCGCGCAGCTCATCCCAGTATTTCCATGAATCCGACCCTGAACCCAGCGTCTTTCCCTGCCAGTTCCCGCGCAGCATCGGACCTGCGGGGACATAGATCGCAGGAATATCCATGCTGGTCGCCCCCAGCAGCAGGCCGGGCGTGGTCTTGTCGCATCCCCCCATCAGCACCGCGCCATCCGCCGGATAGGCACGCAGCAGTTCTTCCGCCTCCATCGCCAGCATGTTGCGGTACAGCATGGTGGTCGGCTTCATGAAGTTTTCGGACAACGAGATCGCGGGCAGTTCCATCGGAAATCCCCCCGCTTCCAGCACCCCACGCTTCACATCTTCGACACGCTGGCGAAAATGCATGTGACAGGGGTTGATGTCCGACCAGGTATTCAGGATGGCGATAACCGGCTTCCCTTCCCAGTCCTGCGGGTCATACCCCATCTGCATCGCGCGGGAACGGTGGCCGAAACTGCGCAGGTCGGCGGGACCAAACCAGCGTTCACTGCGCAGGGTACGTTTTTCCTTCCCTTCCATATTTCCGCCTTCTGGCCGTGTTCCGGCTTCTTCTGACATTCCTCTGTTCTCCCTGCGCGCCCGGACCGGTCACGATAGCCTGATGGAATGGGCGCTGCGTGTTGCAGTAAGGGCAAGGGCATTCAGGGGTGTCCAGACCAGATACGGCATGGATTGAGACAGGATTGATATTGATGCTTCAGCTTACCCAGGTCCGGTGCTTTGTCACCGTCGCGGAGGAACTGCATTTCGGGCGCGCGGCCGCGCGGCTGAACATGACCCAGCCCCCGTTAAGCCGACAGGTCCAGTTGCTGGAACATGCGCTGGGCGTTGAATTGCTGGAACGCAACAGTCGCAGCGTGCGGCTGACGGCAGCAGGCGCCATATTCCTGCCCGAGGCACGACGCCTGCTACGCAACGCGGAAGATGCGATGCTGATGGCCCGCCGCGCAGGCCGCGGCGCGCTGGGGCAGGTCGCGATCGGGTTCACGCCCGCCAGCAGTTACGATTTCCTGCCGCGCCTGATCCATGCGCTGCGGGCGACCTATCCCGATATTGAACTGACGCTGGAGGAAATGATCACCCGCGACCAGCTTGCCGCCCTTGCGTCGCACCGTATCGACCTTGCTTTCGTGCGGCCCCCGTTTGACGCACGGGACACCCGTGCCCGGCTGGTCCGCAGCGAACCCATGGTGGCCGCCCTGCCCCACACCCACCCGCTGGCAACGCGCGCCGCACTGACGCCTGCGGATATGGAGGGACAGGACCTGATCATGTATTCCATACTGGGTGGCGGCTATTTTCACGACCTTGTCCGCCGCCTGCTGGTCAGCGCGAACATCCAGCCCCGACTGGTCCATCACCTGACCCAGATCCATGCCCTCCTGTCCATGGTCAGGACAGGGGTCGGCATTGCCCTTATTCCCGAATCAGCCTCGCGGCTCGGTATCGAAAATGTCATCTGCCGCCCGCTGGCGTTTGGCGACGCGATCCTGGCGGAACTGTACATGGTCCACCGCACCGATGATGCCAGCCCGGTCCTTGGCAGTGTCATGGCTATCGCGGACCAGATCACCGCAACGGATGGCCCCGGTACCTGCCCTGCATGACGCCGTTCACTGCCATGCCGTGAACGATGCCCGTACTGCATCACTCCATACGAAGTTTGATTTTGACTTGTGCCATCGCGCTGCGTTCCCTTCCGCACAGGACCAGATGCGGCCAGAGGACAGTCGACACAACCCGGCCCGCCGCACCGGTCCCGCCATCGAGGGAGAAAACAGGGTGACCATAACAAGAGGGCGCACAGCAGGCCCCGCCACCACGCATCCGTCAATCGCCACCGGGGCATCCCGCGCCATGCCACGCAGCGCCGTCCGCTACAGCGTTCTTGCATTCCTGTTCATCATCACCGCGATCAACTATGGTGATCGCGCGACACTCGGGATCGCGGGATCGTCCATTTCGCATGATCTGGGGCTGAGCCCGGTTGCGATGGGCTACGTCTTTTCCGCCTTCGGCTGGGCCTATGTCATCAACCAGGTGCCCGGTGGCTGGCTGCTGGACCGGTTTGGTTCCATCCGTGTGTACGGTGTCAGCCTGTTTGCGTGGTCGGTGTGTACGTTATGCATTGCGGGAATGGGCCATGTCCCGCACGCCATCGCCTTTCCCGTGCTGTTCATCCTGTGGGCCGGGCTGGGACTGGTGGAAGCCCCCACCTTTCCCGCCAACAGCCGCATCGTATCAAGCTGGTTTCCCACGGCTGAACGCGGTCTTGCCACCTCCATTTTCAATTCGGCCCAGTACGTGGCGGTGGCGTTCTTCGCGCCGCTTATGGGATGGATTACCCAGGCATTCGGGTGGGAATACATCTTTGCCGTGATGGGGATTGCAGGCGTGGTCCTGGCGGGGATATGGCTCCTGCGCATGCGGCCGCCCGCCGCCCATCCGGCGGTCAACGCCGCCGAACTGGCCTTCATCCGCGCAGGTGGCGCGCTGGTGGATATTGACGACCGCGCCATGCGGGTGCGCAGGCCGCTGACATGGCGGCAGGTCCGCTTCATGCTGACCGACCGGACGCTGGTGGGCGTGTATGGCGGGCAGTACTGCATTACCGCCATCCTGTATTTCTTCCTGACCTGGTTTCCGCTTTACCTGCATCAGTCACGCGGGCTGTCCCTGACGCAGACCGGACTGGCCGCCAGCGTGCCCGCGCTGTGCGGACTGGCCGGTGCGATCGCCGGGGGGGCGCTTTCGGACATGCTGCTGCGATCGGGACGGTCGGAAAACATCGCGCGCAAGACACCCTATGTCGTTGGCATGGCGATTGCCTCGACCATCTGTCTTTGCAACTTCGTACACTCGGCCTGGGTGATCGTAATCATCATGTCCTTCGCCTTCTTTGGCAAGGGGGTCGCCGCCATTGGCTGGGCCGTCATATCCGATATTGCGCCCCGGGAAACGCCGGGTCTGGCCGCGGGCATTTTCAACGGGATCGGCAATATTGCCGGCATCGTGACGCCCATCGTGATCGGATACATCGTTGCGATCACGAAGTCTTATGACGGGGCGCTGATATTCGTCGCCGCGCATTGTGGCGTTGCGATCCTGCTCTACCTGTTCGTGGTGGGCAAGATAAGGCGTCTGTCCCTGCCAGAATGAAGGGCGCGCACGGTGTTCGTTACAGGCCACGTCGCAAGTACAGACCGGCAGTCATAATAATAAACAATAATCAAGAGAACATCTTCATGACACACATTACCGATGCATGCGGCCACGGCCTGTCGCGCCGCGCCACCCTGTGGGGACTGACGGGGGGGCTGGCGCTGGCAGGACTGGAATCCCGCATGCCGCGCGCTGCCGCGGCGTCCCGGCATGCCGCGGCCATTCAGGCCACCGTTATCGCGTCCTCGCCGCATTACCTGTGCAATGCCGTCGCCGCGACACGCGACGGTACGCTCTTCCTTGGTGCGCCGCGATGGGACCTGATGGCCGATACGCCCAGCGTTTTTCGCGTGGCGTCCGATGGCGCGCTGCATCCCTTTCCGGGTGGAAGCTGGAACGCATGGAAACCGGGCGATGACCCGCGCAATGCCTTCCTGATGGTCAACGGCCTGCATATATTCAGTGACGACACGCTGTGGATCGTCGATCAGGGCATTGACCCGACAAAGGGCGCATCCGTGCCAGGTGGCCAGAAACTGGTACAGCTGGACCCGCGCGATGGCAGGGTCATGCAGGTGCTGCGATGGGGCGAGGACATCCTACCACCGGGTTCAGCAATGAATGACCTGCGCATTGCGGGTGATCTTTTGTTCGTGACCGATTCCGGTCTGGGCGGGATCATCATCCATAACATGCGTAGCGGAGAGACCGTGCGCCGCCTGTCGGAACACCCCCTGCTGCGCGCAACCGCCGCCAAGCCGCTGCGCGGGCGCGACGGGCACATACTGCAGGACAGGACGGGCAAGCGACCACTGGTACATTCGGACATGCTGGAAATCACGGCAGACCGCAAATGGTTCTATTTCTCTACACCTTCCGGTCCTCTGCGACGGATTCCGACCGACATCCTGCTGGATTCCAGCCTGACGGATGACCAGCGCGCCGGCCGGATCGAAACGGTGATCGACATACCGACAATCATGGGCACGGCCATTGATACGCTGGGCAATTTCTATTTCGCCGATACCGAACACGGACGGATCATGGTGCTTACACCCGAAAAAAAGCAGCTTACGTTACTTGAAGATGACCGGCTGGTTGATGGCGACGCCCTGTTCATCACAACCGACCGCCACATGCTGGTGCCGGTTGCCCAGACGGAACGGCTGCCGGCAAACAACGCGGGCGTCAACGCGGTGCGGCTGCCCTTCATAACCCTGGGATTTGCGTTACCAGACACGCTGGAGGGGCACAGGCTGGGCGGTGTCGTCAGCAGCCTGTAAGGCGGCACCCCGATCATTCGTAAACCACAAAAACATATACCCGCGGCCATGCCGCGGGGGTGACATGATGCCATGGCATGGATCGGATTCAGGCAGGTCTTTTTTTCAGGTAACGCAGGCCGCGCCCGGAAAAAAGCATCCGCCCAACACGGCATCCCTCACCCGGCGTATATCAGGAGTAAAGTCATGAAGCGGCGTGATGTCATGAAGGGTGGTCTGGTGCTGTTGGCGACCACCACGCTGGCCTCCATCTATAAACCGGCCTATTCGCGCACATATGTTGGTGGCACGGGCATGTGGAAGGCCACCCCGCCACCACCGCTGTCTGTGGTTGACCCCACACGCCTTGTCTATCTGACACCGCAGGAAGCACGCCTGGTGGGCGCCGTGTTCGATGTCCTGATCCCTGCGGATGAACTGGGAATGGGCGCGACCGAAGCAGGATGCGTGACCTTTCTGGACCACCAGCTGGCCGGTCCGTACGGATCGGCGGCAAAGGATTACAGGCTTGGCCCCGTTGTTGAAGGACTGCCCCAGCAGGGGCCGCAGGGCATCATGACGCCCGCGGAAATGTATCGCACGGGACTGGCTGAACTGGAACATGCCGCACATGCGGAATTCAACAAATCGTTTCTTGATCTGTCCGAAGAACAGAAGATTACTTTCCTGAAGGGTGTCGAAGGCGGCACCATTTCTTTCGACACTCTGAAATCCGACCAGTTTTTTGTACTGATGCTGCAAAATGTCCGTGAAGGCTATCTGGCCGATCCCATGTATGGCGGCAACCGCGACATGGTGGGCTGGAAACTGGTCGGTTTTCCCGGCGCGATTTACGACTACCGGGACTGGATCGTATCAAAACGGGGCAAAAAGATTGATGTCCATCCCGTCAGCCTGCTGGGCCGCGCCTGATTCCGACGCACCCGGCAGGGCGGTACGATCAGGGTGTCCTGCGCACAATTATAATAAAAACAAGGTGCAGCTGAATGAATTACAAAAGGCCAAAGGCCGACGTGGTCATTATCGGGCTGGGCTGGTCCGGTTCCACAATGGCGGAGGAACTGACCCGCGCGGGGCTGAATGTCGTCGCGATCGAACGGGGCGCATGGCGCGAGACCTCCACCAGCTTCCCAACCACACGTGACCCTGATGAACTTAGCGGGTCCGTACGCAAGGAGATCCTTCAGGCGCCGGTGACGGAAACCTATACCGTGCGCAACAAAGTCGGACAGACCGCCCTGCCCCTGCGCAAATACCATAACC